>JAIMBM010000342.1 GCA_023511475.1 Anaerolineae bacterium | reverse complement strand
CTCCACTGCGCCGAGAGCGCCGCCGGCCGACGCCTCTAGCACTGCCTGCGCCCACACGCAGGCGGCTCTTGATCTGTCGATGGGATAGCCCGCAGCGCGACCTAGCCGGGCCTTGTGTTGGTCGGTTCTTGAGCGGCAGGATTCCTGCAGTGGTGCGACGCGGTTGACATAGCGGCCAATTGTGTGCTAAGGTTTCATAGCACTATCATATCCCGTACCTCCGCCGGAGCAGGCTGCTTGGCTCCGCGCTGCGGAAGAGGGCAGGGCTTCCTGCGCCGTGTCGCGCCGGAGGAGGGCGCCGCCATGCGACAAGTCGTCATCGAGAACCCGGTTCTCAACTCGCCCTACGAGGAGTCCCGGCGGCACTTTCGCTTCTCCGAGGACGGCATCACTGACGAGATCGTCGAGGCGCGCCGTCCCAGCTCGTATTTCGTGCCGGTCCCTCAGCCCCGCAAGAGGAACGCTAAGCAACTGGCGTTGGACAGCAAGCGCGATGGCGAGGCCTTTTTCCTGCGGCACGCCTACTTCACCGACGCGGACCGGCCCTACCAGAAACTCAGGCGTGTCCTGCGCGCCGAGGTCGACGAGGCAGCCAGGAACACCCTCTATGGTGCCGTCAGCCGGCCCTTCGCCCGGCCGGGTGCGGGCAGGATTACCGGCAAGGCCATGAACCACCATGGGATGAAGTGCTGGAAGTCTGTGAGGTCTTGGCACACCGCTTGGTGTCCTCCGAGAGCGAGGGACGCCGGAAGGGGGCTGGGCTCCTTCGCGGCGCTGGGCGACCGGTCGTTCCGCGCATGAAGGCGACGGACGGATCAGAGTGCACTTCCCTGACGCAAGGATGCGACTGCCGGGTGACCCGCCGTGACCAACTGTGATTACACTGACGTATCGGAGGAGATCCGCTCAGCCGTCATGGACGAGAGGACAGGCGTTGCGTGCACTTGGCTGGTCGTGCTCCTGGCGGGCGCGCTCTCCGCACGCCGCTTTCAAATGTGCCCAGTGTACGCTATAATCCGCAATGACAGAGCGAGGCGCTCGTGGGCGCCGGTGCGGCCAAGATTGCGAGCCGTCTGATTGGCGACGAGTGCCGCGGGCTGTAGAGTTCGACCGATGCTGTGCGACTGAAAGGCATGACCTATGATCAGGCGCGTGCGTGTCCGGGGCTACAAGTCACTCGCCGATGTCAGCATCGAGCTCAATCCGCTGACTGTCATCTTTGGGCCGAACGCAGCCGGCAAGAGCAACCTCTTCGACGCTTTGGCGCTGCTGGCTCGCACCGCGACACACAAGACCCTGCGAGATGCGTTCGAGGAGCATCGTGGCGCGCCGGCCGAGGCCTTCTTTCGCGATGGTAGCGGCGTCGATGCCATGCTAGATGAGGGAACTGCGCGTTTCACGATTGAGGTCGACGTGCAGCTGTCTGGCGAAGTTGTAGACACCGTCGAGCGACGTATCAGGCTCATGGTACAGGATGGGTCGCCAGGGGACGGTCCTGACAAGGGCTTTCGGAAGCGCATCCAGGAAACGCTGCTCTGCTACAGTCTCACTGTAGAGATCGCACCGTCAACGGGATTCCTACGCGTTGCCGATGAGCGGCTGGTCGCACTCAACCAAGACCTCCAGCCAAGTGAGCGGCGCAAACCCTTCATTGAGAGGATCGACCACAAGTTGCGGCTTCGCCTTGAGGGTCAGGCCCGTCCTACTGACTACGATGTGGGACTTGACTATACCTTGCTATCCCAGCCCGTGTATCCGCCCCATTATCCCCATATAGCCGCCCTGAAGGAGGAGCTGTCGCGCTGGCGGTTCTACTACCTTGAGCCAAGTGCGATGCGACGCGAGGTCCCGCCCGGGGAAGTGCTTAGCCTCCGGCGCGATGGCGCCGATCTGGCGGCTTTCATCAAGACTCTGGAGGCACGAAACAGGCCGCAGTTCGAGGCACTGATCCGCTCGCTGTCAATGCTGCTTCCTAATGTCGATGAACTGAGGCTAGAGCAGACGCGAGCGGGTCTCCTGCAGCTCAACGTCATCGAACAGGGGGCGGCATTCCCCGCCCATCTGATCTCGGAAGGGACGTTGCGTGTGCTTGGGCTTCTGGCCATCACCAGTCCAGCCTCAGAATCGACGGTTGTGGGCTACGAGGAACCGGAGAATGGGGTACACCCGCGCCGTCTTCGGCTGATCGCTGAGTTGCTACGCAACGCTGCGGCGGAAGGCATGCAGTTGCTCGTCAACACCCATTCGCCCATTCTGCCGACCTACTTCGAAGACGATTCCCTGGTGGTCTGCCGGCGGCGCGATCGGCGTAGTGAGTTCTTGCCCTTCCGCTCTTTCGCACCGCTCTTTCGCCAGCGCGAGATTGACCAGGCTCTCGACGAGACGCCACTCAGCGAGCGGATCATCAGGGGGGACTTTGATGACTAGTCCCATCAGGGTCGGCTATTTCCTGGAGGACATTGCGCATGCTCAGTTTGTAACGGCTGTGGTGCAGCGCGTAGCCGAAAGCCTCCACCTCAGCGTCACCCACGACGTGCGTAACGCTTCGGGCGGCAGGGGACGTGTAATGCACGAACTCCGCAACTACCTTCGTGACATGTGCGCCGGGCACATTGAAATGGCGCCACTCATCGTTGTCGCGATTGACGGTAACTGCTCGAGATGGCAGCAACGCCGCAGAGAGATACTCGACATGGCCCTGTCGGCCGGGTACGCCGGAAACGTCGTGTGTGCCGTGCCCAGCCCGCACATCGAGCGGTGGTATCTTGCGGACTTGGACGCCTTCCGAAGTGCTGTTCCTGGCAGCAACCCTCCCCAACTTCCATCGCGGAAGTGTGAGCGCGGGTACTACAAGAAGGCGCTCATGGACGCCTTCCGTGCTACAGGTGTCATCCCCCAACTAGGCGGCGCGGAGTATGCACGCGACATTGTGGCGCGAATGCGCTTCGAGAAGGCTGCCCGCCGGGACCCTGCGTTCAGTCGCTTCGTTGGAGATCTAAGCGGCGCGCTCAAAGCATGCCGCTGAGACCCAGCGCGGGAACCGCGCCGCCAGCAGGCGTCTGCGCTGCCTATCTTGAGAGAACCGACCGTGCGGCCCCCACGGCGAGTGAAGGTGTGAGCACGGTGGTCACAGCGAGGGCCGCGGGTTCTGCCCGCTGTGGGAGTGCACGGTGAGACCCGATTGACGACTCGTTGAGAGAATCGTCCGCACGGCCCGGGCCCTGCAAACAGCACATGAGCAGAGAGCTGACGGAGCCGCCTAGATGGTAAGGAGAGCACCATGACCTGGCCTGTTCGCGAGGCCATCGCCGATAGCGTCGTCCGCATGCTGCAGGTGAACATGGGCCTCAGGCCGCACGAGCGGCTGCTGGTGGTGACCGACCTGCCGCGACCGGAGGACTGGCAGACGGCGGACGACTCGTCGCTCGAGGACATGCTCGAGCGGGCGGTGCTCGCCCGGCTCGTGGGCGAGATCGCCCGCAGCCGCTTCCCCGAGAACCCCGTGACCTTTCACCCCTTCCCGGCCACAGGTGGCCATGGTAAGGAGCCGGACCCCGGCACGGCGGCCGCCATGCGCGAGGCGGAGGTCGTGATCGCCCTGACGACCTACTCCCTCTCCCACACGAACGCCCGGCAGGAGGCCACGCAGCGCGGTGCGCGCGTGGCCAGCATGCCCACCTTCGAAGCGCCGATGTTCGAGGCTGGCGGCCCCATGGCCGTGGACTATCAGGAGGTCGCGAGGGACTGCCGCCGCATGGCCGGGTTGCTCACGCAGGCGCAGGAGGCGGTTGTCCGCACGCCGGCAGGCACAGACCTCCGCTTCAGCCTTGCCGGCCGGCCGGGTCAGAGCGATGACGGGCTCTACACCGCGCCGGGCCTGTGGGGCAACCTGCCTGCGGGCGAGGCGTTCATCGTGCCGGTCGAGGGAACCGCCGAGGGGCGGCTGGTGGTGCCGCCCGGCTGGTATCCGGGCCTGACGGAGGAGCTGGTGCTCACCTTCCGGGAGGGCCTGGTCACGGAGGTGCGGGGCGGCGGCCGCGTCGGGGAGGAGCTGCGCGGGCTGCTCTCCCTTGGGAGCGACGAGCCGGTCCTCCGGGCCCGCCGCAACCTGGCCGAGCTGGGCATCGGCTGCAACCCCAACGCCCGCCGGCCCGACAACGTCCTCGAGGCGGAAAAGATCCAAGGGACCGTGCACCTCGCCATCGGCGACAACATCCACATGGGGGGCCTTGTCGAGGCCGACCTGCACGAGGACTATGTCCAGCCCGAAGTGGACCTGCTCCTCGACGGTCAGCCGGCCATCCTGAGCGGCAGGTGGGTGGTGTAGCCGTCGCGTCGCCAGGCGCTGCGGGCGCGGAGCGGCGCCGGCGAACGGGTGTAGTTCTGTTTTGGGGGCAGGCTTATCCGTGCTGCTGCCAGGACCCCCACCCCCCCAGCCCCCTCCCCAGGCGGACGCCGCGGCGTCCGCCTGGGGGTTCAGGGGCGGACAGGTAGCTGCACGGGTGCGACTAGGACACTCGCGGGG
>JAIMBM010000341.1 GCA_023511475.1 Anaerolineae bacterium | reverse complement strand
TTCGGCCAGCTCCCGGACGCGATCCCGGAGCTCCGGGGGCTCGAGCACCTGGGCGTCGGGGCCGAGGCGGAGGAGGAGCCCGGCGGCCTGCTGCGCCACGCCATCCCGCCCTACCGGCTGCCCCGGACCGTCGTCGATTGGGAGGTCTCCAACATCGAGTCCCTTGGCGTGCGGTTTGTGCTGGGCTCCCGGCTTGGCGACAACCTGTCTCCGGATGAGCTGCGAGGCGTTGACGCCATCTTCCTGGCACCAGGGCAAGGGCGGAGCCGGCCGCTGGGAATCCCGGGCGAGGGGGCGGCTGGGGTCGTCAGTGGGCTGGGGTTCTTGCAGCGCGTGGCGCAGGGCGCGCGCATGGATGTTGGCCGGCAGGTCGTTGTCGTCGGCGGGGGCAATACCGCCGTAGATGCCGCACGTACGGCCATCCGCCTTGGGGCGCAGGTGACCGTGGCGTACCGTCGCTCGGCGAGCCAGATGCCGGCTATCGGCGAGGAGGTCGACGCTGCGAGGGCGGAAGGTGTCCAGTTCCGCTTCCTCGCGGCTCCGATCGAGGTTTTGCTCGATGGGGGCCGCGTGCGTGGCTTGCGCTGCCAGGGCATGCGCCTTGGTGAGCCGGATGCCAGTGGGCGAGAGCGGCCGGTGCCGGTGCCTGGCTCCGAGTTCGACGTGCCGGCCGACACGGTGATCGTTGCCGTCGGGCAGGAGCTGGACGAGCGAACGTTTGAAGGCATGGGCCTGCGGCCGGAGGCCGGGCGTATCCGGATCGATGAGGGCGCCGCAACGGCCCTTGGGGGCGTCTTTGCCGGAGGCGACGCGGCCACCGGAGAGGGCACCGTGGCCCAGGCCATCGGCTCCGGCAAGCGGGCAGCCCTGGCGATCGACCGGTGGCTGCGGACCGGCAGGGTCGAGGGCCTGCCGCCGCTGGGGGTGGCGCCGCATGCGATCGAGCGGACGGCGTCGCCCAGGGTGGTGGGACCCGAGGACCTGAACGCCGACTATATCGAGCCGGCGCCGCGCCCTGCGCTGGCCGAGCGCCCCGTGGAGCTCCGCAGGAATGGGTTCGAAGAGGTGAACCTCGGGATTCCGGCCGAGGTCGCCGTAGCAGAGGCGGCGCGCTGCATGAGCTGCGGTGTATGCACCGGCTGCGACACCTGCTACATCTTTTGTCCGGACGTCTCCGTGGCCCGGGCTGGACCCTGTCGCTACACCATCGACTATGACTACTGCAAAGGCTGTGGCATCTGCGTGCACGAGTGCCCGCGCTGTGCGATGTCGGCGAGGGCAGAGGAGGGGCAATGAGAAAGGTGCTGATGGGCAACCACGCCGTCTCCTACGCCGTGCGCCTCGCGCGGGCCGACGTTGTGGCCGCGTATCCCATCACGCCGCAGACCCAGATCGTGGAGATGCTCTCCGAGTTCTGCGCCGAGGGAAGCCTCGATGCCAGCTTCATCAAGGTCGAGTCGGAGCACTCGGCGATGGCGGCCTGTATTGGGGCGGCATCGGTGGGTGCGCGCGCCTTTACCGCTACCTCGTCGCATGGGCTGCTGCTCATGCACGAGATGCTGCATTGGGCTTCGGGTGCAAGGCTGCCCATCGTGCTGGTGAATGTGAACCGGGCCGTGGGGCCCGGCTGGAACGTGTGGACGGAGCAGACCGACTCCCTCGCCCAGCGCGACACCGGCCTGATCCAGATATACTGCGAGAGCAATCAGGAGGCGCTCGATTCGGTCCTCCAGGCCTTCAGGCTGGCCGAGACGGTGCGCCTGCCGGTGATGGTCGTACTCGATGCCTTCATCCTGTCGCACACCGAGGAGCCGGTTGACGTCCCTTCGCAGGAGGAGGTCGACGCCTTTCTGCCGCGGTACGAGCCGGCCTGGCGGCTGGACCCGGCGGATCCGCGAGCGTTCAATATGCTCGTCCCGCCTGAGCACTATATGGAGCTGAGGCTCCTGATTCAGAAGGCTATGGACGACGCGCTGCACGTAGCCGCGGAGGTCGATGCCGAGTACGGACGTCACTTTGGGCGCAGCTACGGGCTGGTCGAGGCCTACCGGCTTGACGACGCCGAGCTCGCACTGGTGACCGCCGGGGCGAGCACTGGGACTGCCCGCGTGGTCATCGATGAGCTGCGCGAGCAGGGCGTGCCGGTGGGGCTTCTGAGGCTGCGCCTCTTCCGCCCCTTTCCGGCGGAGCCGGTCTCGCACCTGCTGGCCGGCGTGAGGAAGGTGGGCGTCATCGACCGCAACATCTCCTTCGGGCAGGGAGGCATATTTGCGGCCGAGCTCAAGGCTGCGCTCTACCACGAGCCGCATCGGCCGCAAGTCTTCGACTTTGTCGCGGGGTTGGGCGGACGCGATATCACGCCGGCGACGGTGCGCGGAATCGTTGGCTACCTGCTGGAGCGCGACGTGCCACCGGCGGGCCCACTGTGGTGGGAGGTGAAGGCATGAGCTACGCCATTCCTGAGCGGGAGTTGCTGCATCCAGGTCACGTCGCCTGCCCGGGCTGTGGTGCAGCCATCGCCATGCGCCTCGCCCTCAAGGCGCTGGGGGACGATTTGGTCGTGATCATCGTCGCCTCCTGCTGGTCGATCATCGCCGGACCCTTCCCTTACTCCTCCCTGCAGGTGCCTACCCTGCACAGTGCCTTCGAGACCGGCGGATCGGCTGCTTCCGGCGTGAAGGCGGCGCTGCGCAGGCGTGGACGGCCCGACACAACCGTGATGGCCTGGGCGGGAGATGGAGGAACCTTTGACATCGGCTTCCAGGCCCTCTCGGGTGCCGTCGAGCGGAACGAGGACTTTATCTATGTGTGCTACGACAATGAGGCGTATATGAACACGGGCATCCAGCGCAGCTCGGCGACGCCGTTGGGTGCCTGGACGACGACAACGCCCGTTGCCTCCCCGAAGGATACGCCCAAGAAGGATATCGTGGCCATCATGGCGGCCCACGGGATACCCTACACCGCGACGGCCTCGATCGGGTACCCTGAGGACCTGGTGCGCAAGCTGCAGAAGGCGGCGAGCATCCGGGGCTCCAAGTTCATCCATATCCTCTCGCCGTGCCCATCCGGGTGGAAGTCCGAGCCGGAGGAGACGGTCAAGATCGCGCGCCTGGCTGTGCAGAGCCGTATCTTCCCGCTCTATGAGGTTGAGCGGGGGGAGCGGTATACCGTGACCGTTCGCCCGCCGGCGGTTCCGGTGATCGAGTATCTGCGCCGGCAGGGCCGATTCAACCATCTCTCTGTGGCACAGATCGAGGCGATCCAGGCGAATGCCGATCGGGCGTGGGAGAGGCTGCTGGAGCGCGCGGGAACCGATGCATAGCGGGGGAGAGAGCGGGGATGCATCTCGGCGAGGTCGAGCTGTACATCGTGAGCGATGGGCACTTTTGGATGGATGGAGGGGCCAACTACGGGCTGGTTCCCCGGGTCCTGTGGGAGCAGGTGACTCCTCCCGATGAGCTGAACCGCATCCGCATGGGCCTGAACTGCCTGCTGGTTCGGTCCGCAGGGTGTACCATCCTGATCGATACGGGCTATGGTGACAAGCTCCCCGACAAGCGGCGCCGGCTGCTCTCGCTCCAGCGGGAGCCCGGCCTGCCCGGAGTACTCGAGCCGCTCGGGGTGAAACCCGAGGACATCGACATCGTGATCTGCACCCACCTGCACGCCGATCACTGCGGTGGCAACACCATGCTTTCGGGAGGAGTCCCCCGGCCCACGTACCCGCGTGCCGAGTACTGGGTGCAGCGGCTGGAGTGGGCGGAGGCGCTGTTCCCCAACGAGCGGACGCGGGCCACCTATCTGGCTGAGAACCTGCGCCCGCTGGAGCCTGCACTCCGGCTGATCGATGGCGACACGCGGGTCACGCCCCATGTGCGGTGTGTGGTGACGCGCGGGCACACCCGCGCGCACCAGTCGGTGATCATTGAATCGGCAGGCGAGATGGCCATCTACCTCGGGGACCTCGCGCCCATGCGCGTGCATCTCGAGCGCCTCGCCTGGATTGCGGCGAACGACGTTGAGCCGCTGGAGACCCTCGAGACCAAGCGAAGCCTGCGCCGCATGGCACTGGAGAAGGGGGCCCTCCTCATCTTTGAGCACGACCCCGTCACGCCAGCCGGCCGTCTCGTCGAGGTTGGCGATGAGATGGTGGTTGAGGCGGTCCAGCTCTGACCTCTCATCCTGTTCATCCTGTAGCGGGGGTTCAGAGGCAGACAGGCTCCGTCCTGCTGTGCAGGCGTAAGGACCTTCCATCCCTGGGGCCCCCACCCCTATCCCCGGCCCCGCGCCACGCTATGCATCACCCATGAGTCGGGCTGCAGAGCATCACGGGGCATGAGATAGCGCCCCGGCGCCCAGCCCAGCGGACCACCCGCCGCCCACACTGCTGCGGGGAAGGGGCATTCAGGGGTGGACAGGTTGCCCCACGGGCGGGGCCAACGCATTCGAGGGGCAGGCCCCATCCCCCCTACCCCCCTTCCCCGCCGCTGAGGCGGCGCAGGAAGCCAGGGCCGGAGGGCTGGGGCACTGCCCC
>JAIMBM010000340.1 GCA_023511475.1 Anaerolineae bacterium | reverse complement strand
CCGAGACCAACACACTGCATCTCGTCGGCAGCGGCATATGGGTATAAGAGACAGGGGGAAAGGGGGAGGGGCGTCCTCGGCGGAGCATCGCTGGACGTCATCTCAGCGATCTCTGGATGGCACCGCGGGTTGCGCTCCGAAAGGCCAAACTCGAGCCCCTCCATAGGAAAAGAGCACCCTCTTCCCCGCCGCTGAGGCGGCGGGGAAGAGGGTTGGAGGGATGGGGTACCCCTCGCACGGGCTCAAGCAGGGGATCCAGACAGCCCGTCCTCCCCTGACCCCCGGCTGGGGGCGCCGGAAGAGTACCGCTCAGCGGCCCGACAGGACCTCCTCCAGAGGATGTCCTTCCCCAAACACCCTGTGAATGCGCCCCATCCACTCGCTGATGGGGATCTGCTGCGGGCACAGGTCCTCGCACTGCCTACACTCCTGACAGGCACCTGCCCTCTCCCCCTCGGGCATGTGCCCGTACCTGCGGCGGGCACCCTCGATATCCCCATAGAGTGCTACCGAGTTGAGCATGTCGAGCAGGCTCGGGATCCTGAGGCCGTTCGGGCAGGGCAGGCAATACTCGCAGCCCGTGCAGGGGATTGGTCGCAGCCCGAGATAGGCCACGCGCGCCCGGTCGACCAGAGCGATCTCCTCGGCGCTGAGGGTACCTACGCCCGAGCGCTCCGCACAGGCGACGTTCTCCACCACGTGCTCCATGGCGCTCATGCCGCTCAGCACCACCGAGACTTCGGGCTGGTTCCACAGCCATTGCAGCGCCCACTCCACTGCGGAGCGTTTGCGGGGTGCGCTGTCCCACACTGCCTGCACCGCCGCCGGCGGGTTCGCCAGGCGGCCACCCAATAGCGGCTCCATGACCACTACGGCCAATCCCTTGCTCGCCGCGTAGCGCAGGCCCTGCATCCCGGCCTGGTTGTCCACGTCCATATAGTTGTACTGAATCTGGCCAAAGTCCCAGCCCTCGTAGGCATCCACGATCTCCTTAAAGACCTCATAGCGGTCGTGGAACGAGAAGCCGAGGTGCCCGATCCGCCCGCTGCGGCGGGCTTCTTCTGCCCACTCCAGCACGCCGAGATCGCGCACCTTGCGCCATGTGTTGGCATTGAGGCTGTGCAGCAGATAAAGGTCGATGTGATCGGTCTGCAGCCGCTCGAGCTGCTCGCTGAAGTACCGGTCAAAGTCACCACGCTCTGCAATCAGCCAGCAAGGCAGCTTGGTAGCCAGCTTGATCCGGTCGCGGTAGCTGCCTTTCAGCACCTTCCCAAGGAAGCGCTCGCTGTTTCCGCCATGGTACGGATAGGCCGTGTCGATATAGTTGACGCCGTGATCGATAGCATGGTAGATCATGCGCGTGGCCAGAGGCTCGTCGATGTGCGAGTGGTCGCCTCCGACCGTGGGCAGGCGCATGCAGCCAAAACCGAGTGCTGAAGCTTTCCAGTCCAGCCTGCCGAACCTTCGGTACTCCATCTCTGGTGCCTCCGCTGGGTTTGGATGAATCGCCAGAATCCCTCCTGCGCCATCCGCAGGAGCAAAGCAGAAACCGCCGGCAGACAAGTGTGGGAGATTGCCAGACCGTCAGGTCCGCATCCTGCGCCGCTCGAGGCCCGGGCTCACAGGAGAGGGCATGCCGCACCATCCCTGCCACATTGACCGATGCAGCCCCATTCCTGCGACTATTCCCTGCCCGCGGCCAGAGCACAGACCGAAGGAGGGGTCATGGACCGGCCAGGTAACCGCGAAGCTCTCGCCCCCGAAATCAAGTGCGTCGCCGCGCTGCCGGCCTCTCCCGGCGCAGATTCCGCTGGGGAAGCGCAGCCACAGGCATGGGCCGAGCCTGTCGACCCGGAGGTCCTCAGACACGAGGCCTGGGCTCGAGAGCGGCACGATCTCGAGATGCGCACCGGCGCACTCATCCTCGAGCTAGAGCGCGCCCTCGCGGAGCTTGATGGACTCCTCGAGCGCTATAACGAGATTCTGGCCCGCCGGGCGGCCTTCTCACCTCCGATCCGCACCGAGAGCCCCCTGCCTCGCGAGTTCGCCGGGATGGTCCACTCCGCGCGGGAGCGACTGCAGGCCAGCCGGCCAGACCTCTTTCCGGCCTAGACAGGCGGAGCGCCTGCGAACCGGACAAGCCGGCCCCTCCCGGGCTCGCTCCCCGGTTCAGGGCGGGCCGGGCGGGCTCGCCTGACGAGCGGGTGATGCCCCTCGTCCCTACATGAACTGCCGCAGGAAGCGTGCGCTTTGCACCAGCGCCGCCTGCCGGCTGGCGAGCGAGCCCTCGTACGCCCGATCCTCCACCTCGATGCAGACCGGTCCCTGGTAGCCCAGGTCCGTCAGGACTGAGAAGAACCGGCCCCAGTCCACATCGCCAAGGCCCGGGAGCTTGGGGGTGTGGTACTCTAGCGGCGTCGCCAGGATGCCGACCTCGTTCAGCCTTTCCTGATCCACCCGTGCATCCTTGGCATGAATGTGGAAGATGCGGCCAGCGAACTCTTTGAGGGGCCGCACATAGTCGATGCGCTGCCAGACCAAGTGCGAGGGATCGTAGTTGAGGCCCAGATTCGGGCTCGGAATCTCCTCAAAGATGCGCCGCCAGATGGCGGGCGTCGTCGCCAGATTCTTCCCGCCGGGCCACTCGTCACGAGTGAAGAGCATTGGGCAGTTCTCGATGCCGATACGCACGCCCTGCTCCTCGGCAAAGGCAACCAGGGGCTTCCAGGTTTCGCGGAAATGGGGCCAGTTCTCCTCGACCGAGCGCGTCCAGTCGCGGCCGATGAAGGTGTTCACCAATCCCACCCCCAGCCGACGCGCAGCGCGGATCACCTTCTTGATGTGCTCCACATAGGTCGCGGCCTCCTGCGGGTCGGGCGCCAGCGGGTTCGGGTAGTAGCCGAGGCCACTGATCGCCACCCCCGTCCGCGCGACCAGCTCCTGCACGCGCTGCGCCTCGTCGTCGCCAAGGGCATCCACGTCGATGTGGGTGACCCCGGCATACCGGCGCTCGGCCTTGCCCCGCGGCCAGCACATGAGCTCCACGCAGGCAAAGCCCTGCCGCGAGGCGAACTCGAGCACCTCCTCCAACGAGAGATCGGGCAGGATAGCGCTGACGAATCCGAGCTGCATGGCATTCCTCCTTTGGACCAGGGAGCGACACCCCAGGACACGCCCTGCCGCCCACCCCCACCGCCTCTGACGGGAACGTTATACCAACGCCGGTCCCGCTCCTCCAGAGAGCCGGCTGGCAGGTGAGGCACAGTCGAGCGCTACCGCGGATGCCGCCCCCGCGTCAGTCGCGCGACCTCCTCGAGGAGCCGCGCCGGCTCCACCGGCTTGGAGAGGAACACGTCAACGGGGATGTACTCGTCCGTCGGGAACATTCCCGCGTACTCCGAGCTGCCGATCGATGACACCATGATGATGGGGACGCGCTGGAGGTTTGCATCGAGGCGCATGGCCCGGCTGGCATCGAGCCCATCCAGCAGACCCTCCATCATGACGTCGAGGATGACAAGCGTGGGATGCTGCCGCCTCATCACGGCCAGCGCCTCGTTCCCGCTGGAGGCACTGAGGACGCGATAGCCCGCGCTCTCGAGCACGGCCCGGGTCATGTCCACAAAGTCCGGGTCGTCATCAACGATCAGTATAGTGGGCGGGGGCACCGAGGGGAGGTGCCAGTCCGCCACCGACTTGATGGTGCGCAGGACATGGGCGGTAGAGACACTGCGGATGCCCGGAAGCGACGCCAGCCTCCTCGTCAGGAACAGAAGCAGCTCCTCGTCGGACGGAAAGGCTGCCTCCAGAGCGAGATCGTACTCGCCCGTCGCATGGGAGAGCCATCGCACCTCGGGCGCTGCGGCAAGGGCCTCCGCAACCGCATCGATACGGGCAAGGTCCACTCGCAAAGTCATCAGGACGACCAACGGACAGCCGATTGCCCCAAGGTCCGGCAGCGCCGCGATGCGAACGACCCTCTCGGCGATCAGGCGGTCGACCCGCTTGCGCACCGTGGCCTCCGACATGCCCAACGCGCGGGCGACATCGACGTTGGACATTCGGCCATCGGTCTGCAACAGCCGGATGATGCGCAGGTCGGTCTCGTCCAGTGCTGTGGGCATCAGGTCTACTCCTCTTCTCACTCTGGCCCCTCTGCCACCCCGGCGCCAGAACCGCACGATAGCACCCCGGCTACTCGCGCCCGCGGTCGCGCCGGGTTACCAGGCCGGCCCGCACAACCCTGTCGGACGCTGTGCGCCGCCTCGTCACCGGTCGGTTGAGGACAGGCGCTCCCATTCTACCGCCTCGCCACACACTGCGTCAAGTGAAGCCTCCGCCCACAGCACCCGGGTGCATCCAAGATGCGTCAATGCCTGGGCTGCAGCCGGGTGTTTTGCTGGGCAGCAGCCCGGACCTACCCAGGATGGGGGTTTGGCCTTGAGTTTGGCCTTTTCAGGGCCTCGTTTCCTGATCACATGCTCCAGCGCTCGTGGAGGGTGGTATGGCGCCCTTCGTGCGGTTTCTGCCCCCACCCC
>JAIMBM010000034.1 GCA_023511475.1 Anaerolineae bacterium | reverse complement strand
GCCACACCCATGGCCGGCCGGGTGAGGGCACCAAACCACCGCATCCACGCGCCCCCCCGCCGCCTCGAGGGCAGCAGCCGACCGCGCGACCGACGCCGAGTTGGGGGCCGGCCCCTCGGGCCCGGCATCGAGCAGGATGACAAACAACTCGCTCCGCGCCAGAGCCCGCAGCGCACTCCTGACTTCGTCGGAGAGGCTCTCCGCGCCTTTGCCCGGAAAGATGCACTCCCGCATGATCATCACAGCCTTCATCGACCATCGGCCCCTTACAGATGGATGAGTGTGCGTCAATGATAGCACAGTAGACGAGCTGTGGCTAACCGCGTATCCGTCGTGACTGTTCAGCCTCGCATGCTGGTAGCCCCAGCTGCCACAGCGGTCCTGCCCCCACCCCGCACCGCTCCTCCGTTCAGGGGCGGACAGGTGGCCCCACGGGCGTGGCCAAGACACTCGAGGGGCGGTGCCCTCTCCCCGGGGCATTCCCCGCTTTGCCCGGAGGGCAAAGCGGGGTTAAGCCCCCGACGCTCGCTTCCTGCGCTGCCTTAGCGGCGGGGAAGGGGCGTTCTTTCCTAATGGAGGCTGAACGCGAGTCTGGACACTTGCCAATTGTCGCTGTATTGACAAAGCCCTCTTCTGGCATTATACTGAACGTACGATGTCCTAGGACAGAGGCGGGAGCGCCCGAGTGGCACAGGCTCGTGGCTAACAACCGGGAGGTAAAGAGATGAACGTCCACAGGAGTATCAGCCGCCGACGTTTCCTCCGCCTGGGAGGTACCGCCGTGGCCGGAGGGGTGTTGGCCGCGTGCGCCCCGCCCGCCGGGACGCCGACCGCACCCACCGTGCCGCCCAAAGGAACGGTAGCTGCAGAGGAGCCAGTGGGGTCACAGCCCACAGCAGCCTACGAGCAGGGTGAGCTGTACGTGCTCGTGTGCTGCTCTGGCCCGGAAGAGCAGGAGGCAAAGAACGAGTTCGGGCAGCGCTTTGCCGAGGCACATCCCGGGGCCACGGTCAGGCTGGAGCCGATGCCGGCTGGCCAGAACTACTTCGAAAAGCTCCAGACCGTCATTGCAGCGGGCACAGCGCCCGACGTGTACGACATGTGGGAGGGCTATGTACAGCCCTACGCCAAGAACGGGGCGCTCCTGAATCTGGAGCCTTTCCTGGAGAAGGACGCCAAGCTCAAAAAGTCCGACCTGTGGGAGGGTGCGTTGGAGGCCGTGAGCTGGCAGGGCGACCTCTACGCCATGCTTATCTGCATCATGCCCGGGCCGGTCTCCCTGTACTACAACAAGCCGCTTCTCGATGCCACGGGGGTGTCTTACCCGACGAGCGACTGGACCTGGAACCAGATGCGCGATGCGGCCATCAAGCTCACGGTCGATAGCAATGGCGACGGCGAGCCGGAGCAGTATGGGCTTGTGTTTGACAACTGGTTCGTGCCCTGGACCTACTGGATCTGGTCCAACGGGGGGGATGTGTTTGCGGATAACGACACAAGGTGCGCTCTCACTGACCCCAAGGCGTACGGAGCGATGCAGTATTGGGCCGACCTGGTAGTTCGTGACAAGTGCGCGCCGACCGCCTCGGTGCAGTCCACGATGCAGGGCAGTATGAACATGTTCAAGGGCAACATGGCTGCGTTGTATCTGGGCAACTGCTGGGACCTGGCAGGGCTCAACGATGCCCGGACCCAGGGGCTGGACTGGGGCGCCTGCCTGGCTCCGAAGGCCAACGACGGCAACCGGGTGTTCTATCAGCACACCTGGTGCTGGGGCATCTGGCCGGGCAGCAAGAAGCAAAACCTGGCCTGGGAATACGTGCGTGACTTTGTCACCGATGAGAAGATGATCACCGCGTTCAACACCTTCCAGAAGGCGTTCCCGGGCGTGAAGGCCCTGCTGCACACCTTTACAACGCCCGAGACGGAAGCCCTGGGCTGGACTGCCATCGTGGACATTGTGGGTGATCCGAAGAAGCTCCGATACCCAGGCTCTGGGGCCAAGTGGGACAAGATCAGCAGCATGATCCAGGCCGAGTGGGACCTGGTGTTCGTGGGGGACAAGACCGCTGAGCAGGCTGCCAAGGATGTCTGCCCGGTGGTCGAGGAGGAGCTGGCCCGCGCTTGAGCAAGATGGGGCGGGACTGTGTGCTGAAGCACCGCTGAGCACAGTCCCGCCCGTTCTGCTCATTGCGAGGGGATGGCCCGGAGGAATCTGAGCCGACGAGGCTCGGGCGGCGCCGGTATTCCGGGCTGCCGGGGCAAGGCGAGCCAGCCCGAGCCTGGGGCGGCCGCGAGCCGCCCGCCCACACGAGTTACCCAAGGAGGGTTGCGACGATGGCGCGGAGCGGAACCCTGGCCGGTCCCCGGCGCCGAAGTGGGATGGGACTGGCCCGTCGTGAGGCCATGATGGGCCTGCTGCTTGTGTCCCCGTGGTTGCTGGGGTTCCTGATCTTCACCCTGGGTCCCATGGCGGCCTCGCTGTGGTTCAGCTTTTGCGAGTACAAAGTGATCCAGCCGCCTCGCTGGATTGGGCTCGGCAACTATCAGCGGATGTTTACTGATGACCTGTTCTACAGGTCGCTGAGCGTCACCACCCGGTACACGCTGGTAAGCGTTCCTCTCGGGATCCTGGCGGCGCTGGCCGTCGCCGTCCTCCTGAACCAGAATGTGCCCGGGGCGCGCGTGATCCGGACGATTTTCTACCTGCCCTCCGTCGTCTCGGGTGTGGCCGTGGCCCTGGTGTTCTCGTGGATCTTTAACTACCGCTTTGGCATACTCAACTATGTGATTGGGCTCTTTGGCATTCGGGGGCCGGACTGGCTCGGGCGCCCTCAGTGGGCGCTGTGGGCTTTCATTCTGATGAGTCTGTGGGGCATCGGTGGGAACATGATCATCCTGCTGGCGGCCCTCCAGGGTGTGCCGGTCAGCCTGCACGAGGCTGCCGAGATCGATGGAGCGAACTCGTTCGTCCGCTTCTGGACGATTACCATGCCCATGATCTCGCCGGCTCTCCTTCTGGTCACCATCATGAGCATCATCGGGAGCTGGCAGGTATTCACCTCCGCATACATCATGACGGGGGGCGGGCCGGCATACGCCACACTCTTCTATCTGCTGTACCTGTATCGCAACGCGTTCAACTGGTTCGAGATGGGCTATGCCTCAGCCATGGCCTGGGTGCTGTTTGTGATCATTCTGGTGTGCACGCTGCTGACGCTGCGCGGCTCGCAGAGTCTGGTGCATTACGAGGGAGCGTAGAGGCATGACCACAGCTGCCTCGATCCGACGCGGACGCATCACCCGCCGCATAGTGCGGGACGTGGCGCCCAAGGTGCTGGTATATCTGCTTCTGCTGCCTCTGACCTGCTTCATCATCATGCCGTTCGCGTGGATGGTAGGGTCGTCTTTCAAGCCCATAGGCTCGGGGATCAAGTTTCCGCCCCAGTTCATACCGAACCCGATCGTCTTCACCAACTATCCCCTGGTGTTCAAGACGATTCCCTTCCTCATGTACACCCGTAACAGCCTGATCGTGACCCTGACGGTGATCGTGGGGGAGGTACTGTCGGCCTCGGTGGTGGGCTACTCCTTTGCGCGGCTCCGTTTCCCGGGGCGCGATCTCATGTTCGTCGTGCTGCTCGCCACGATGATGATCCCGTACCCCGTCACCATGGTACCGACTTTTATCGTGTTCAAGATCTTGCGCTGGGTCGACACCTACCTTCCCCTGACCATACCGGCCTTCTTTGCGCCGCCCTTTGCTGTCTTCCTGCTGAGGCAGTTCTTCTTGACTGTGAACCGCGAGCTGGATGACGCCGCCAAAGTGGATGGCTGCAACGAGCTGCGCATCCTCTTCCAGATCCTGATGCCACTCTCCAAGCCAGCGCTGACGACCGTTGCCATCTTTTCCTTCACGGCCAACTGGAACGACTTTTTGGGCCCGCTCATCTATCTGAGCAGTGCCAGGATGTACACGCTGGCGCTCGGCATCAACTACCTGCGCTCGTTCCGAGGAGGCGGCGACCTGGCTCCGCAGATGGCCGCAGCCGTGATGTTCAGCCTGCCCTGCATCGTGCTTTTCTTCCTCGGCCAGAAGTACTTTGTGCAGGGCATCGTCACAACCGGACTCAAGGGCTAGCGGCCTCGGGGGGCGTCATGGGGTGTGCCCTCCGGCGCAGCGAATGGGGGCGCTGGCTCATCGCCCTCGGGGTGCTGTTGGCCGCCGGCACTGGCTGTGCGAGTGACGCGCGGCTGGGAGAGACAGCCATCGAGCCGACCCCTGCGGCAGTCTGTCTGGCCGTCTATGTCCTCTACAGCCCATCCTGTGTGCAGTGCCGCTACATCAAACCGGCTGCGGAGCGGCTGGCTGCCGAGTTGGCGGGACAGGTGAGCGTGTCGCTTGTCCCGGCTGATGAGGCGCTGGGACGGACCCTCAGGCAGCGGTACGCCATACGCTGCCTCCCTGCGGTACAGATTGTGAACGCGTCGGGCAGCGCGGCAGCGCGCGCACAGTGTGGCTTTCCGACGTACGAGGGGCTTCTCAGAGCCGTCCACGAGGCGCTCAGGGCCTGCGGCTGCAGCTTGGAGAAAGGAGAGGATACGGGTTGAACTCGAGAGAGCGTATGCTGGCTGTCCTTGAGGGGCGGCAGCCTGACGTGGTGCCGGTCGCGCCGCACTGGTGGGGGAACTACAAGTTCGAGATTGCTGGCAAAGACTATCTGCTGGACTGCTGGACCGATGGGCAGGGCATGGTGCCGGTCTACGAGGCGTTTTTCGAGCGCTTTGGGCCGGACTGGTTCCACCTCAGTGGAGGGTATCCCCGCGAGCGCGGTCGATACCGGAGCCGCGATTATCGGGGGGTGCGCGAGGGCGACAGGATGTACCTGCTGGCCCCGGACGGCAGTCGTGAGGAGATACTCGCCGACGGGAACCTCGCCTCTCACAGGATCAGTCGCGGACAGCGCGACCTGTCGACCCCTGCTGCGGTGATGAGGGCGATTGACGAAGAGCTGGCGCGGGATTGGACGGCCACTGCCGATGACATCATCGCGGCCGGCTACACCGATCACGCCGCTGAGATAGTGCGCGAGCACGGCGACGAGGTCTTTGTCTGTGTGAACGTCGGGGCGCCCGGCATCCTTCCCTTTGGCACCGAGCACTATCAGGAGAGCCTGATGGCGCTCTATGACTATCCGGAAGGCGTGAAGCGCCTCGCCTGGCGTCGCTATCAGGCTGCGCTGGAGTGGGCCAAAGCGTTTGCGGCGGTGGGAGTGCACGGGTGGCTCATCTCCGAAGACGTTGCGGGCAGCGACACCATCTCGCCCCGGATGTACGAGGAGATGCTGTATCCCGCCGATTGCTGGCTCTTTGAGGAGGTGAGCCGGCTTGGCATGGTGCCGATGGTGTACTTTTGCGGCGATGTCCGGCCGCTGACTCCGCTGCTCAGAGAGTCCGGGGTGCGAGCGCTGCTCATCGAGGACAGCCGTAAGACGTTCACCCTGGACGTCGTCGAGATCGCCAGGGAGCTGCGCGGCCGGGTGTGTCTGTTTGGCAATGTCGACACCACAGAGCTGCTGCTATCGGGCCGGCCAGAGGAAGTGGAGCTGGCGGTGCGTCAGCAGCTGGAGGCGGCCAGATACGGCCCCTTCGTCGTGGCCAATGGCAGCCCGCTGGCGCCCGGCACTCCGCCCGAGAACGTCGAGGCGATGATACGGGCTGCGCGCCGCTACGGACGGTATCCGCTGAGCTGAGGGTGGCCTGTGCCTGTCTGTTGGAGGCTGGAGCACGCAAGGAGGATTGATGGGCGCTAACGTTGACGTGGTCCCTTTCGCCGCCAGGGTTGTGGCCGGGCAGCCGGGCGAGCACGCGGTGTGGTGGGAGGACCCGCGCGATGTGCAGCGGGTGGAGGTGACCTTCGCCGGACCGGTTGGCCGGGAAGTGCCGCCCGAGCTGTACTACTGGCAGCATACCTGGCCGAGGGTCCGGGTTGGCAAGAACGAAGTGGTAGGAGCCGGCGAGCAGGGTTGGCTGGCCATGGACGACTGGATCACGGGGCAGTGGCGGCGCGCAGCGGTGGAGGTAGAGGGCAGCGGCCGCGAATGGCGCTATACGTTTCTGCCCCTTGACCTCGAGGGTATCCCCGGTGCCGGCGAGTTCCCGGTACGGTTTCGGCGCACCCTCAAGCTGTGCCTCCGGGGCGGCGCCATGCCCGCCGTCGAGCGGTTGCGTGCTCTGACCGACTCGGAGTGGCGCGAGGTGGAGGTGTGCATCGAGTGGGGCGGGACCACCTCCTCTAAGCAGCGATGGGATGGCCGGCTTGAGGCGTACAACGGCTACGTGCTGAGCGTGGAGGCGCTGCGGGGGGAGTGTCACGTCCTGGCCGATGGGAGCTGGCGATCCAGTGTCGGGGGGACAACGGCCGGCATCCGCGCCCGTGTGCGTTACGCCTGGAACGAGGACCGCAACTCGTACGATCGAACGATCCTCACGGTGCGCTGTGAGGCCCAGCAGTCGTTCTCTGTCGACGTCAATGCTCTTGCCGAAGGAGAGCCCGTATACCTGCCACATCTGGGCGTGGCCGTGGCAAGAGGCGACGGTTTCGCCGGGCTCGCGGCCATCCGGAGCAGCTGGGAGGCGACGCGCGGCAGGACGGTGTACGAGCGGGTGGCCGCACTCCCCGAGCAGACGTGGGAGCGGGTGTGGGCCGAGATGCCGCGCCAGGGGAGGCTGTACTTTGTCCTCGGCTGCGAGGGTAGCCGGCAAAAGTTCCGCCTCGAGCCCAATGGGGACCTTGGCCTCCTCGAGAACTTTATCCGGAAGGTCAGGGGTAGGGACACGGACCGGCTGGTATGGCAGGGGGAGGCCCTGTACGTGCGCTTTGGTCTTCCCGAGCCGGATGTGCGGGAGCTGATGGAGGGCTACCTGCCCATCATGCAGAGCGGATGGGCCACCGCGCCCATAGCCTGGCGACAGGAGGCCCTCGCGACCTGGCTTCTCGCCGACATCGCCGATGACACCAGCAAGCCGGGGGATGATCCCGTCGTCGCTCTGCTGCGCTTCACGGCGACGAACACGGGGGACAGACCCGAGGTAGCCAGGCTGCCACTGCAGGCTGCGGATGGCGCCGGAGAGGAAGACCTGTATGCGCGGGCTGAGGCGGTGTATGCCCGGCGTGGGGCGCAGGAGAATCTTCGGCTGCTGGTGGAATCTGGCGGGCGCGGGGCTCTGCGCAAAGATGGGAACCGGATCGTGTACGAGGTGCCGCTCGCGCCTGGTGAGCAACATGCGTTCGTGATCAAGGTGCCATTCATCACCCTGCTTCATGAAGACGAGATGGACGCACTGCGACGCGTGTCTTTTGAGGAGCAGCGGCACAAGGTCGCAGCGTTCTGGCGAGAGCGGGTGGCCGAAGGCATGCAGATCGAGACGCCCAACCCCGAGCTCAATCGCTTCCATCGCGCCCACCTGACGCACATGCTGATCGTGAACGACCGGGAGCCGGGCTCTGAGCGGTGCATTCCGCGCTGCGGTGGCTTTCACTACGGCAACTTTCCCGATGAGGGCATCATGGTCACCTGCGACCTGGACCGGCGTGGGTATACGCGCGAGGCCGAGCGATGCCTGGAGACCCTGATCCACTATCAGGGGACGGTGCCGCTGCCCGGAGACTTTGCCACGCACGATGGCGTGCTTTACGGGTCGAACGGGTACGAGTGTGGGGGCTACAACCGCGGTCAGGGATGGGCGATGTGGGGGATGGCAGAACACTACCGCTACACCCGCGACCGCGCCTGGCTCGAGCGTGTCGCTCCGGCGCTGGTGCGTGCCTGCGACTGGGTGACCCGAGAGCGCCAGCGCACGATGGTCACTCTGCCTGACGGCACGCGTCCCATCGACTATGGCTTTCTGCCGGCAGGCTCGCTGGAGGATGTGACCGACTACTGGCATTGGCTGTCGACCAACGCCTATGCGAGTTGGGGGTTCACAGCGATCGCGGAGGTGCTGAGCGAGATCGGACATCCCGAGGCGCCGCGGCTCGTGCGAGATGCCGAGGCCTTCCGCAGGGACCTCATGGCCGGCTTCAATGAGGCGCAGGCCCGCTCACCGGTAGTCAGGCTCGGCGATGGACGCTATGTGCCCTACTATCCCGCGCGCCTGGAGAGGCGGGGGCGGGATTTCGGATGGCTGCGAGAGGTGCTCGAGGGCTCGATGGGCCTGCTGGTGAGTGAGCTGATCTCCGTCTCCGACCCGGCTGCCCAGTGGATCGTGGACGACTATGAGGACAACCTCTACCTCTCGCCCCGGTATGGGTACGCCAACAGTGTGCCGGACTATGAGCAGTTCTGGTTCAGCCGCGGCGGGTTCTCCATGCAGTCCAACCTGCTGTTGCATCCCGCGGTCTACCTCAAGCGCGATGACGTGAAGCACTTTCTGCGGGCGTTCTTCAACGGCTTTACCTCCACTTACTTCCCGGAGACGTGCATGCTGGCCGAGCACGCCCTCCCTGCGCTCGGCAAGGCGCGCGGCGATCACTTCAAGACCTCGGACGAGGCGAACGTGTGCCACTACCTGCGTCTGATGCTCATCGAGGAGCACGGGGAGGATCTGATACTGGGCAAGGCGATACCTCGCGCCTGGTTGGAGCACGGGAAGGGTGTGCGCGTCGAGCGGGCACTGACCTACTTTGGCTACATGGGCTACACCGTCCGGTCGCGTGCTGACGAGGGGATGATCGAGGCCGTGATCGACTTGCCTCAGCGAAACCCTCCAGCACGAGCACTGCTGCGCCTGCGCCATCCGCGCGAGGGGCGCTTGCGGCGGGTAGAGATCGATGGCGAGGAGTGGTCGCGCTTTGACCCGGCGAGCGAGACAATCGAACTGCCGCTGAGGGGTAAGACCGTTCGCGTGTGCGCCTTCTACCCCTGAAGCCGCTGGCGGCTGGAGCGGGTGCGCCCTGATGTGGCATGGACCGTCTCTGGGCGCACCCGTTTTCCAGGTCTGGACAGTTACTTCTCCCTGGCGTGCGCGGGGCTGCCTCTCGCGCCGCCGTGCCCGGGGAAGGATCAGCCGGCTCTATGAACCGTCGCCCCATCCCGCAGGGTGGCGACGAAGGGTAGATTGCGGTGAAACTCGTCGACGTCGAGGCCGTAGCCAAAGACGTATGCGTTGGGGATGTCAAAGCCGACATAGTCCACGGGGATATCCACCCTGCGCCGCTCAACCTTGTTCAGGAGTGTGCAGATACGGAGGCTCTTCGGGCCCCGCTCGCGGAGTATGCGGGTAATATAGTCGAGCGTCTCGCCCGTGTCGATAATGTCCTCGACAATCAGCACATTGCGCCCCTCGATGCTCGTTGCAAGGTCCATCACGATCCTCACGACCCCGCTGGAGACCCGCGCCCCGACTCCATAGCTGGAGACGGCCATAAAGTCGATCTGGTGCGGGATGGTAATGCACCGCATGAGATCCGAGAGAAAGATGACGCTGCCCTTGAGGATGGAGACGAGGAGCAGGTCCCGCCCCGTATAGTCCTCAGAGATGGCGCGCCCGAGCTCGGCGATGCGCGCGCGGAGACGGTCCTCAGGGATCAGGATCGTGTCGATGATGTCGCCAGCATTCCGTACGGTCATGGACATCCTCCCAGGGTGACGAGCTAGGACACTCTGCAGATGAATCCCTTCAGATAGGCGCCCTCAGGGAAGTAGGCGAGGACCGGGTGGTCGGGCGCCTGGGTCATGACTTTGACGATCTGCACCTCGCGGCCCGCGTCGAGGGCGGCAGCAAAGATGACCTTCTGGAACAGCTCAATGCCGACAGCCCCCGAGCAGGAGAAGGTGGCAAGAATCCCGTCGGGGCGAAGGAGCTGCATGGCAAGGCGGTTGATGTCCTTATAGCCCCGGCAGGCGCGCTCAACGTGGGACTGCGCGTAGGCGAACTTGGGCGGGTCGAGCACGATCATGTCAAAACGCCGCGCGCGGTCTGAGTACTCGCGCAGGAGCTGGAAGATGTCGCGCTCGATGAAGCGATCCGCAGGCGTGGGCAGGCCGTTCAGCCCGGCGTTGAGTCGTGCCAGGGCGAGCGCATCAGCCGAAGAGTCGGCGTACCAGACCTCCAGTGCTCCCGCCCGTGCCAGGCAGATGCCGAAACCCCCGGTGTAGCAGAAGGCGTCGAGGACCTCCCGTCCGTGGCCGTACGAGGCCACGGTTCGGCGGTTGGTGCGCTGATCCAGGAAAAAGCCCGTCTTCTGGCCCTGCACAAGGTCAACCAGGAAGCGGCAGCCGTCCTCGGCGATCTCGACAAGGGGCGGTGGGGTGTCGCCCCACAGGACGCCCCTGTGCTCCCCGAGGCCCTCTTTTGCCCGCACGTCGACGTCGGACCGCTCGTAGATGCCCCGAGGGCTTATCTCCCGCACGAGCCACTCGATGAGGGGCTCACGCCACTGCTCGCTGCCCAGGGTGAGGAACTGCACGACCAGCCAGTCGGCATAGCGGTCGACGATCAGGCCAGGAAGCCCGTCCGACTCGGCGTACACGAGGCGGCAGGCGCCCGCGGGGGGCCAGCCGAAGCGCTGGCGTCGCCAGGCCACAGCCCGCTCCAGGCGGCGAAAGAGCAGGTGGTCATCGGGGAACTCGTGCTCGTCCCACGAGAGCAGGCGGATGGTGATCTGTGACGCCCGGTTGAGATAGCCGTATGCCAGAAACTCTCCGGCCTCGTCCACCACGCGCACGATGCTGCCATCGGACACCCCCGGGGGCACTCGCTGGAGGGCGCCGGAGAAAACCCATGGATGCCGCTGTCGGATGGACCTCGCCCGACCCGGCCTGAGGGAGACGGTTGCCGTCATGGCTGGGCCTCCTCAGGAGGCTGCCCTGACTGTGCCGGCGGGATCAGCCGCAGGCACAGGAAGCGGCGGGTCTCGGCGCGGGGGAGGGCGACCTCGCTGGCACGCCAGCCGACGATCCACAGGATGCCGCGCTCTGACTCCAGAAGCGGGAGATGGGCGCGGGCTGCCCGCGGAATCCTGGCGTCGATCATATAGTCCTTGACGCTCTTGGAGTGGCCTCGCATGCCTTGCGGCTGGAAGCGGTCGCCGGGCCTGCGGGTGCGGAGTCGGAGGTCGGTGCCGGCGAGGTCCGCATCGAGGCAGAGGGTCAGTTGGCCCGGCTGCGCGGCGACCTCGATGGGCGGGCAGCTTTCGGCGACATGCGCCTCAATGGCCCATCCCCCAGGCGCGAGCTCCGTTCGCCCGGGGAGGGCGAGGCGCCGCTCCGGGCCGACAAGGGCCGGGATGTCGGCCGGATGGGGCGGCGGGCCGGCGGGGCGCACGGTCAGGCGGTCGTAGCCGACCTCGAGGAGGAGGCCAGCCGGGAGCGTGATCGTGGTGCCGGTCGGGGCGACCAGTGCGGCGCGACGGGCCCGCTCGACATGTAGCCAGCCGATGTCCCTCAGGGAGCGGCGCAGCACGCGGATGCTCCGGCGCAGCGCGCCGCGCTGCAGGCTCGGAGGCAGTTGGCGGAAGGCGTCACTGAGGAGCACAATCGACGAAGGTCCCTCCGCCAGCACCAGGTCGGGCCAGTGGCTGCGGAGGAGCCGGGTCAGGCAGTCGTAGTCATCGGCGAGACCGTCAGCCGTCCTCCGCAAGAGCTCGCGGATGCGGGGGTTATAGGTCTCGAGAGTTGGCAAGAGCTCGTAGCGGATGCGGTTTCGAAAGTACATCAGCTCGACGTTGGTGCGGTCCACTACGGGGCGAAGGCTGTGCTCGCGGCAATAGTCCTCGATGGCGGTCCGGGGCACGTCGAGCAGCGGGCGGATCAGAAGGGGTGCGGGGCAGACTGTTGTGGCGGCCTCGGGCCAGGCTGCACGCCGCCGCATGCCGCGGAGGCCTTCAAGGCCGGCCCCACGCAGGCAGTGCATCAGCACCGTCTCGACCTGGTCATCGGCGTTGTGCCCGACGGCCACGGCCGGAGCGCCCACGGCGTTGGCCACCTCGGCCAGAAAGCGATAGCGGGCCACGCGTGCAGCCTCCTCAATGGAGCGTCGCTCCTCCGCCGCAAGGCGGCGCACCTCGGCGACGCCCACCGTGTGCGGGAGGCTCCAGCGTGTGGCGAGGTCTGCAACAAAGGCCGCGTCGGCCGCCGATTCGGGGCGCAGACG
Source organism: Anaerolineae bacterium (assembly GCA_023511475.1). Lineage (GTDB taxonomy): Bacteria > Chloroflexota > Anaerolineae > SpSt-313 > SpSt-313 > SpSt-313. The sequence continues at coordinate 418 of JAIMBM010000034.1, read as the reverse complement.
GTGGTCGAGATGCGCGACGTGCAGCCGCACGTTGTACTCGGCGTGCAGGCGCAGAAGCACATGGAGCAGGCACAACGAATCGGGGCCACCCGACACCCCAACGACCACCGTACTCCCGCGCGGCAAGAGATCGTGGGCGTCGATGGTGGCCCGCACCTGAGCAAGCACGTCCATGGGCGCCATGATAGGCGAAGGGGATTGGTGTGTCAAGGAGGTGAGGGGGCGGGCTTGAGGGCGACTCCCCGGATCACCGGCTCCGCGGGCATCGGCGGCCTCACTGGCCGTTGACCGGCAGTAGGGCCTAGGTCTAATGCGATCCATAGATGTTCTGCGGAATGGGGTGCAAGGGACGCAAGCAAGCCACCGAATGAATTCGGGGCTACGGGGCCTTCGGGCTGCCCGGGGGCAGCCCGAAGGC
>JAIMBM010000339.1 GCA_023511475.1 Anaerolineae bacterium | reverse complement strand
GGCCAAGCCCCCTGCGGGGGCTGCTTACCGTGCCGGCGCCATCCGGCGGCGATAGGTTAGCGTCAGAGTTGACACCCGGCTCATACCTGTAGCATACTCTTCTAACACTGGAATTCATTACATAACAGAGAGTCGGGCCATGAGCAGACTTGAGGACCTGCGGCCGAACGCTTCGGTCCGCGGCATACTTCCCGACATGCTCGTCTCCGTCGTCAGCGTGCGCTGGTTCGGCTCCGAGGCGGTCGAGCTGACCTACAAGACGCCGACGGGGCGGGTGGCGAACGAGCTTCTCTACCGCCACGACGAGGCCCGCATTGAGGTGGTCGAGCAGGGGCGCCCGTGGAGCTTTGAGGGCGACGGGGCACTCTTCCGCCTCGTCTCAGAGGCGCACCGAATCCGGCTGGCGTATCTCTTTGACCCTGTGCTGGCGGTGCACACCTCCATGGTCGAGCCCCTACCGCACCAGATCACGGCCGTGTACGAGGCGATGCTCCCACGGCAGCCCCTGCGGTTCCTGCTGGCGGATGACGCCGGCGCCGGCAAGACGATTATGGCCGGCCTCCTCATCAAGGAGTTGATTGCCCGGGGCGACCTACAACGCTGCCTGATCGTGTGCCCGGGCAACCTGGTAGAGCAGTGGCAGGATGAGCTGTACCGTCGGTTCCATCTCCCCTTCGAGATACTGACCAACGACAAGCTCGAGACGGCCCGCACCGGCAACTGGTTCCTCGAGACCGACCTGGCCATCGCCCGGCTGGATAAGCTCAGCCGCAACGAGGACGTACAGGCCAAGCTACAGGCACCCGAGTGCCGCTGGGACCTGATTGTGTGCGATGAAGCGCACAAGCTGTCCGCCAGCTACTTTGGGGGCGAGGCCAAGTACACCAAGCGCTACCGACTGGGGCAACTGCTCTCAACCCTCACGCGACACTTTCTGCTGCTCACGGCAACGCCGCACAACGGGAAGGAGGAGGATTTCCAGCTCTTCATGGCGCTCCTCGATGGCGACCGTTTCGAGGGGCGCTTCCGCGATGGCGTGCACTCTGTCGACGTCTCGGACCTGATGCGGCGCGTAGTCAAGGAAAAGCTGGTCAAGTTCGACGGGCGCCCCCTGTTCCCGGAGCGGATCGCCTATACCGTCCCCTACAGGCTGTCCGACGCCGAAGCGCGGTTGTACGCGGCAGTGACCGCCTATGTCCGCGAGGAGTTCGATCGCGCGGACAAGCTCCAGAACAACGGGCGCGCCGGGACCGTTGGCTTTGCCCTCACCATCCTGCAACGCCGGCTCGCCTCGTCACCCGAGGCTATCTACCAGTCGCTGCGACGGCGCCGGGAGCGGCTGGAGACGCGGCTGCGGGAAGCGGAGCTGGTGCAGCGCGGTGCGAAAGCGCCCGAGATCGTCACGGCGCCGGTTCTGGACGATGAGGATATTGCCGATCTGGAGGAGGCGCCCGATGCGGAGGTTCAGGACCTGGAGCAGCAGATTCTCGATGAGGCTACCGCGGCGCGCACAATCGCCGAGCTGAAGGCCGAGATCGAGACGCTCAGGCGCCTGGAGAACATGGCCCTGGCGGTACGCCGCAGCGGTGTCGACACCAAGTGGCGTGAGCTGGCAAGCCTGCTGAGCGAGATCTTTACTCCGGCAGCCATCGCGAACCGGCTCGCCGAAACGGAGGCCCGCTACTGGGCGGGGACGATCCCGCCGCCGGTGCCCTCGCCCCGGCAGAAGCTGGTGGTGTTCACCGAGCACCGTGACACGCTGAACTACCTGCGCGAGCGCATCACTACCCTCTTCGGCCGCGAGGATGCCGTCGTCTGCATCCATGGCAGCATGGGCCGCGAAGACCGCGCGAAGGCGCAAGAGGCATTCCTTCATGACCCGGATGTACAGGTGCTCGTAGCGACCGACGCGGCCGGCGAGGGCATCAACCTGCAGCGCGCGCACCTTATGGTGAACTATGACCTGCCCTGGAACCCCAACCGCATCGAGCAGCGGTTCGGGCGTATTCACCGCATCGGGCAGACGGAGGTCTGCCATCTGTGGAACCTGGTGGCCGAGGAGACGCGCGAGGGCGAGGTCTATCGCACGCTTCTGGCCAAGCTGGAGGAGGCCCGGAAGGCGCTGGGCGGGCAGGTGTTCGACGTTCTGGGCAAGGTGCAGTTTGGCGGCAGGCCGTTGCGTGAGTTGCTGATCGAGGCGATCCGCTATGGCGAGAAGCCCGAGGTGCGCAGCCGGCTGACGCAGGTGGTGGCCGAGGCGTTTGACCCGAGCCAGCTGCGGGAGCTGCTGGAAGAGCGTGCCCTCGTGCACGACGTGATGGACACGACCCGCGTGCAGCGGGTGCGCGAGGAGATGGAGCGGGCCGAGGCGCGTCGCCTGCAGCCACACTATATCGAGGCCTTCTTCCTCGAGGCCTTTCGCAGGCTCGGAGGCACAATCCGGCAGCGCGAGCCGCGACGGTACGAGGTCACGCACGTCCCGGTGATCGTTCGCGAGCGCGATCGGATGATCGGCATCGGAGAGCCGGTGCTCCAGCGCTATGAGCGGATCACCTTTGAGAAGGAGCTCGTCACTCCCCCGGGGCAGCCGCTGGCGGCCTTTGTCTGCCCGGGTCATCCGCTGCTCGATGCCACGGTCGACCTCATCCTTGAGCGGTACCGCAACCTTCTGCGGCAGGGGGCGGTGCTGGTCGATGAGGGGGACCCGGGGATGGAGCCGCGGGTGGTTTTCTATCTCGAGCACGACGTCGTTACGGCAAGCACCACGAGTGCGGGGGACCGGCGCGTCCTCTCCAAGCGGATGCTGTATGTGGAGATGGACCGGGCCGGAAGCGGGCGGCATCTCCAGTATGCGCCCTATCTGGACTTCCGGCCGCTGGCGGAGGGCGAGCCGGGTGTGGAGGCCATCCTTGCGCGTCCCGAGTGTGCCTGGATCGGCGCCGGCCTAGAAGAGAAGGCGCTGGCGCACGCGGTGGCCAACGTGGTCCCACAGCACCGCGAGGAGGTGCGCCGGCAGCGTCTGGACCTGATCGCGAAGACCGAGGCGGCAGTCAGGGAGCGGCTGATCAAGGAGATCACTTATTGGGACCACAGGGCCGAGGAGCTCAAGCTGCAGGAGCAGGCCGGGAGACCGAATGCCCGACTGAACTCGGCCGAGGCGCGTAAGCGGGCCAACGCGCTGACCGAGCGATTGCACAAGCGCCTGCAGGAACTGGAGCTGGAGCGCCAGATCTCCGCGCTGCCGCCGGTGGTTGTAGGGGCAATGCTGGTGGTGCCGGCGGGGCTCCTTTCGGTGATGACCGGACGCCCGTTGCCGGCTGCGCCGGCAGCGGTCGACACGCAGGCGGCGGCGGCGGCAGCGCGGGCCATCGTCATGGAGGTCGAGCGGCAGCTGGGTTACGAGCCGGTAGACCGTGAGGCCGAGCAGCTCGGCTATGACATCGAGAGCCGGGTGCCGGGAACCGGGCGGCTGCGCTTCATCGAGGTCAAGGGGCGGGCCGCCGGCGCGCAGACCATCACCGTCACCAAGAACGAGATCCTCTTCTCGCTGAACAAGCCGGATGACTATATCCTGGCGATTGTCGAGTTCCTGCCGGGCGGCGGGCACCGGGTGCACTATGTGCGGCGCCCGTTCCGGCGTGAGCCGGATTTCGGCGTGACGAGCGTGAATTATGATTTTGGGGAGTTGGTGGCGAGGGCCGAAGCGCCGTCGTGATCGGAGGGTTGTTCTGGGCCTCCGTCGCTTGGCGATGCAAGGGGCGGATGGCGAGGAAGATGGACACGCTTGACGAGCATGAGATCTTGCGCCTCTGTGCGCTGCGCTTCGACGGCTGGAAGTACATGCGCGATACAGGGTTCGATTGGCACGAGGCGCTCCAGCGTTACTTCACAGCGGGTACGTATCCCTCCAAGCGCGAGGAGCAGTTGTGCCTCTTCTTCATGCTGCAGCGCGCCCCATACAAATGGTGGGACTGGGGGAGCGTGCCTCTCCACCGCCCGCACTGGCGCCTCTTCCGTTCGCTGTTCCTGCTCGTGCACGACTACGACGTGCCGCAGGAGTACCGGCAGGACGATTGGTCCGAGGCGTGGGAGCGGAGGATTCGGCCCAGATTGAGGGAGTGCGTTGATCTCGCGCGGCGCATTCACGACGCTACGCAGTATGATGACGGGAGGTAGCCAAGGAAAGCCCCGCGCGAGTGAGGCGCATCGCCCATGCTGCAGCGAGATGCCAGGGCGTCAGCCGGCCACGACAGCTGACCAGACCGGGAGCAACATGCGCCATGCAGGCTGAGCGCGACGTGAGCGCTGGATACGGCGTCAGTCCCGTCGTGAGGTCATAGCCCGCTCCGGCGTCGCCCGGGGCCTCGGCCCCGGGCTGAAAAAGGCCAAGCTCCCTACGGGGGCTAGGAACGAAACAACGCCCATCCTTTGGCGTGGGCCCAGCCCCGAGGGGGTTTCGCTTTTTTCAGCGCGGGGCTTCCAGCCCCGCGCCGCGGGAGTCGGATGTGGCGCCAGCATCATCGCGCGGCGGTAGGCTCGCTC
>JAIMBM010000338.1 GCA_023511475.1 Anaerolineae bacterium | reverse complement strand
ACAGTGGGGGATGGGTTCGGCTCAGGCTCGGCGATTGGAGATGCTGCGGTCTGGGGCTCACGGGGCGAGGTGGTGGGTGTGGCCTGCGCACAGCCAGCACAGAGCACAACCGCGAGCAGCAGAATGACCGACACACGACGCATGCTTGTTTCCTCCTGAGATGTGCTAGCTTTTCTTCCTGGCAAGAGGATAGCACGCCCAGGTTAGGGGCGTCTCAGGGGCACGTCAGTAGTCTGTAAGGGTTGTGTACGGAGAGGGTAAAGGATCGCTCAGGGGGCCACAGGGATGGAGAAGTAGAAGGTGCTGCCTCTGCCCTCCTGGCTCTCGACCCAGATGTGGCCGTTGTGGGCCTGCACGATGTGCTTGGCAATTGCCAGGCCCAACCCGGTGCCGCCGCCGCTGCGCGCACGATCGGCCTTGTAGAACCGCTCAAAGATGCGGGGCTGGTCCTCGGGCGCAATCCCTACACCTGTGTCGGCTACGGAGATCACGACGCGGTCCCCGCGCGGCTCAGCAGAGACGGTGATGCGGCCGCCGTTTGGGGTGAACTTGATGGCGTTGTGCACGAGGTTGGTCATCACCTGATGGATGCGCTCGGTATCCACGAGCAGATCAGGCAGGTCGTCTGGGACCTCCACTGCGAGGGTCAGACCGGCGCGCTCTGCCTGGGCCCGCAGCCTCTCGACCGGTGGGATGATTGCCGACTCGACCGGGGTAGCACGAAGGTTGAGGGGCGCCTTGCCTGACTCGATGCGCGCGAGCTCGAGCAGCTCCTGCACGAGCTGGATCAGGGCGTCAACCTCGACCTCCATTCGGTCGAGGAAGCGCTGGGCCACCTCTGGGTCCTCGAGGGCGCCATCCCGAAGCGTATCGGTCAGGGCCTTGAGCGAGGCCAGAGGAGTGCGCAGTTCGTGGGAGATGTTGCTGACGAGGTCGCGCCGCACTGCCTCGAGCTGGCGGAGCCGCGTCAGGTCATGCAGCATGACGAGGAAGCCCTGCTCATCGGTCTGCTCAAGGGGCGTGACGATCGCGTGCAGATAGGCGCCATGCGCGCCGGTGTCGATGGTCGCTGTCTGCTCCTCGCGGCATGCGGCAGCTCGCCGCCACAGCTCGAGGAGCCGGGGATGGCGCACGAGTTGCCGAAAGCTGTGCCCGACGGCCTGGGGCGGGTGGAGTGCGAGGAGCCGTGTGGCGGCCGGGTTGATGAGCTGTACCTGACCCTCACGGTCGGTGATGATCACTGCATCGGCCATGTGCTCGAGTATGCCGGCGAGCCGCGATCGCTCCCGGCTCAGCGAGGCCACCTGTTCCTGGAGGCGCCTGGCCATGCGATTGAAGGAGAGCGTCAACCGTCCGACCTCGTCGCGGGTGCTGGGTGTCAGACGGGCATTGAGGTCGCCTTTGCTCAGGCGCTCTGCCACTGCCGTGAGCTCGCGCACAGGGCGGGCGATTCTCTCCGCAATGAAGAGGGAGGTCAGGGTAGCCAGCAAAGTCGCCACTCCAGCCGCCGTGAAGATGGCTTGCTGCAGGCTGGCGACCCGGGCATCGACCTGTGCCAGCGACAAGGACACTCTCGCTATGCCGATCAGGCCGGAATCCGTGCGTATGGGCACAGCTACGTACATCATGGGCCTGCCCTGGGTGTGGCTGAGGCGGATGTCGCTGCCCTCTGTGCCCTGCAGTGCCTGGCTGACCTCGGGGCGGTCGGCGTGGTTCTCCATCTGCGTGCGGTCGGCGTGGGACTCGCCGATCACCGTGCCGTCCGGAGCGATGAACGTTACGCGCCTGCCGGTAAGGTCTGCTGCACGGCGCGCCAGCCGGTCCAGGGCGTCGCCGTCAGCGTGCGAGGCCACAAGAGGAGCGGACCGGTCGGCAAGCAGGCGTGCCTCCGAAGCCAGCTGCTCACGCAGGTCGCTCTGAAGGGTCCGGCGAAACAGAGACGAGAGGGAGACGGCGAGGGCAGACATCACGAGGACGATCAACAGGACATGGGGGATAGCGATACGCCACCGGATGTGTCTGAACATGCCCTATCCCTCGAAGCGATAGCCGGCGCCGCGCACGGTGACGAGGCGTTCGGGGTTCGCAGGGTCGGGTTCGATCTTTTCGCGGAGGGACCGCACGTGTACGTCAACCGTACGTGTGCCGCCCACATAGCTCCATCCCCACACCTGGTCGAGTATCTGCTCACGGGAGAGGACGTGGCCTCTGTGCTGCACGAGGAACGCCAGTAGCTCGAACTCTTTGGGGCTCAGCCTCAGAGCCTGGCCGCTTTTTCGCACCTCGCGGCGTGCCAGGTCTATCACGAGGTCGCCGCAGGCAAGGTGCTCTCTGGGAGCAGCCTGCTCTGTCGCGGTCAGCTCTTCCCTGATGAGGCGGACCCGCCGAAGGTGGGCCCTCACCCGAGCCAGAAGCTCGCGCATGCTGAAAGGCTTGGTGAGGTAATCGTCGGCCCCGACCTCGAGGCCCACGATCTTGTCCACTTCGTCAGCCCTGGCGGTCAGGAGGAGGATCGGGACGTTCGTCTCATGTCGCAGCACGCGACACACCTCGAGGCCATCGAGGCCAGGAAGCATGATGTCGAGGATGATGATGTCCGGACGCGCCGCCCGCGCAACCTCGAGCGCTTTGAGCCCATCGGCTGCCGTGCGGACGTTGTAACCCTGATGCGCCAGGTTGTACTCCAGGGTCTCGAGCAGCGTCGGCTCGTCCTCAACGACCAGGACCGTGTATGACATGTGAACCCTCGCATCCCTGCTGGCCCGGGCAAGCGCGTCGGGGCATGGCAGGAGGCACTATAGCGCGCCTGCTCGGCAGGGGAATCAGCAGTGTACGCGCGCTCGTCGAGTTCCGTCGATCTCCTCGTGCCGGGTATCCTGTGAGTCCGTGCGCCAGGCAGAGGCCTCTGCCATCACCAACGCCCCGCTCCCGGACGGGCGGCTCGCCAGGCTCAGGCGCGCACCCGCGAGGCGGGCGCCTAGCCCCGCTTGGCCAACTCCTCTCGCTCGTAGGCCCGGACCTCATCGATGAGGCGCGTCCCCGGGACGACCCCCTGCCGCAGGCAGTAGTAGTCCCAGACGGGGCCCCAGGGCATGCTCTTGAGCTCCTCCAGCATGGCGAGGCGCGCCGTATAGTCGCCTGCCGTCTCGAGCGCGCGAAGCCGATCGGTCGGCTCGAGGAGCGCCATGAGGAGCGCGCGCAGGGCGGCGCGCGTGCCGATGGCCCAGGCGGCGACGCGGTTGATGGAGGCGTCAAAGTAGTCCAGGGCGATGTGTACCCGGTCGAGGAATCCGCCGCGCACGATCTCCTGCATGATGGAGAGCAGGTCGTCGGAGAGGATGACGACATGGTCGCTATCCCAGCGCACGCCGCGGCTGACGTGCAGCAGGACCTCGTCGAGGAAGAGCAGGACAGAGGAGAGCTTGTCGGCAATCGTCTCGGTGGGGTGGAAGTGGCCGGAGTCCAGGCAGAGCAGCACCCGGTTGGTGATGGCATAGCCCAGATAGAACTCGTGGGAGCCGACGACATAGCTCTCCGAGCCGAGGCCGAAGAGCTTGCCTTCGACGGCATCGAGGATATGGGCCCGGTCCAGCTTGCGGGAGAGGATGGCGTCCAGCGATTCCTTAAGGAGCATGCGAGGGGCCTTGCGGTCTACCGGGGCATCCTTATAGCCATCGGGAATCCAGATGTTGGTGATGCACGGGGTGCCGAGGGCGCGCCCAAAGTGCTCGCCGATCTCGCGGCAGGCGATGCAGTGCCGGATCCAGAAGCTGCGGATGCCGGGGTCATAGCTTGCCAGGGTAAAGCCGCTCTCAGCCTTGGGGTGTGAGAAGAGCGTAGGGTTAAAGTCCAGGCCGAGCCCCTTCTCTCGCGCCCAGTCGACCCAGCGCGCAAAGTGCTCGGGGCGCAGCTCGTCGCGCTCGACCTTGCGACCGTCGGTCTCGGCATAGATGGCGTGCAGGTTCAGGCGGTGCCTGCCGGGGATGAGGCTGTAAGCTTTGTCCAGGTCGCGGCGCAACTCGTCGGCGTTGCGTGCCTTGCCGGGGTAGTTGCCGGTAGCGGCGATCCCTCCGCCGAGCTCGGCGCCCGGGGACTCGAACCCGCCGACGTCGTCTCCCTGCCAGCAGTGGAGGCTGATGGACATCCGGGCGAGGCGGCCGAGGGCGGCCTCGGTATCGACGCCGAGCGCAGCGTAGCGCTCTCTGGCCAGATTGTAGCTGTCGAGGACGTGCCGGTCGGTGAGATCGCCTGGCATGGGAGCCTCCATTTGCGAGGGACCCGGCGCCGCGGAGCCCGGGCTTGTGGATAGAGAGCGAGGACATTTGTACCATGGGGGCGGGCGTTTGTCAATACACCAAGAAGCTGTAGCTGTTCAGACTCGCGTTCAGCACATGGCACGGAGACAGGCTGCTGGTAGCCCTGCCCAGCGCGTCCCTTAACATGACGCAGAAGCCCCCGCCATGGCCCCCAACGACTCTGTGTTCGGAAACCCCTCCCCCTATATCCCCCTCCCGGCGGGGACGCCGCGGCGTCCCCTCGGGGAG
>JAIMBM010000337.1 GCA_023511475.1 Anaerolineae bacterium | reverse complement strand
CCCCAGGCGGACGCCGCGGCGTCCGCCTGGGGAAGGGGGACAGGGGGAAGGGGTCCCGCACGGGCCTGCACAAAGCCGATCCCGATGGGCAGGGCTGCCAGCGGCCTGCCTCCGTGTCACGCGCTGAACGCGAGTCTGAACAACTACGCATGTAGGGGACTGCTCCAAAAGGTCAGACGCAAGGCGCTCATCAGGGACGGACCTCCTCATGCTCCTTCCAGGCATCTATGAACACCTGCACGTTCTGCCAGGTCTGCAGGCTGATGTCGGTAATGTTGTCTACCGGCGAGAGGATAAAGCCGTTCACCCCTTGCATCGTGTCGAGGGCCTCGTGGACGGCGCGGCGCACGTCCTCAGGCGTTCCCTGCTCCACGGTGATGGCGCCGTTGACCCCTCCCCACAGGCAGACGCGCCCACCCAGCCGATCGCGCATGGTCCGCAGGGGGCGCTGGCCCCGTTGCAGGGGATCGACCCCTATGAGGACGTCAACCCCCACCTCAAGGATGGCATCGAGCATGGGCAACGCGCCTGTGGTCATGTTGTAGCCGAAAAGTGCCCCGTACTCATGGGCCAACGCCACCTCTCGCCGCACGTGCGGCAGCAGAAAGCGGCGATACAGCGCAGGCGACCAGAAATCTGCCCCCTCGTACCAGCCGCGCCGCACGTACAGGTCGACGCCGCCCTCGAGCACCACCCGCATGCGCGCCTCATTCCAGCCGGCGATGATGGCGAGGAGGTCCTCGAGAAGCTGCGGGTCGTCCACCGCGAGGAGCATCATGTTCTCCAGGCCGCACAGCCACCCGACCATATCGGCGCCGACGCCCCACCCCCCGGCGACGAGCACCCCATGGCGGGCGCTGAAGGCGCGGGCCTGCTCCAGCTCGGCACGGAAGGCGGCAACATCCTGCTCGCTCGGCACCTGCAGCATGGTGCGCAGCGGCTCGAGGTCCTCCCGGCTGGTCACCAGCGGCTTGACGGCGCGGGGGATCTGATAGTCATCCAGAAAGGGCACAAAGTTGCCGTGCGGCCAGTCGTCCGTCTTTCTGACCCGCGTGGTCAGCACGCCGGCAGGGGTGTGATACTCCTTGTGCAGGATGGGGAAGGTCTCTCCCGGGACGCGCTCCAGCCACAGCCGGGTCTCTACCGACCGGGGCAGCCGTACCGGCAGGCCCCGCAGGTCGGGATGGTTCGGGCGCAGGTTCCGCCAGGCGGAAGGGACCATCACCCAGCTATCCAGGCCCATGGCCAGCTCCAGCTCGGCCAACTCGTAGGCGTCCTGACAGCGCCCCCGCAGCGCCGTAAAGCTCATAAAGGCGCACGGCACATGGTCGGTCGGCTCGTGCCTCATGGCGCGGAGCAGGCGCTCCCGCGATGTCAACGACGTGGTCATACTCTGTTTGCCTCTCACTGTTTGCCTCTCACTGTTCGCCACGATGCATCGACGCTGTTTTGCGTCCCGCTACCAATCGTAGCACCCGTACTCCTCGACAGCCTCAAAGAAAGCCAGCACATTCTCCCATGGCGTCTCGGGAGGGATCACGTGGCTCGGAGCGATGACCAGCCCTCCCCCTGCGCCAATAGTCAGTATCCTGTTTCTGACTTCCGCGCGCACGTCCTCCGGCCTGCCGAAAGGCAGCGTGCTCTGCACACCAACGGATCCCCAGAAGCTGAGGTGCGCCCCATACTCGCGCTTCAGCCATTCCGGATCGACACACTCCGGCTGGACCGGTGCCAGGACGTCGACCCCCAACTCGATGAGGTCCGGAATGACCGGCTCAAAGCTGCCATCACTATCGTAGAGCACCCTGATCTCGGGCCTGACGCTTCTTGCGGCCTCGATCAGCCGCGCCAGCCGCGGCTTGAGCCACCTGCGCCACAGTGCCGGGCTGATGAGCATCCCCCGCTGGGTGCCTATGTCATCGCCCGTGCGGAGGAGGTCCACACCAGCCTCCGCATATCGCCGTGCGACGAAGCAACACACCTGGGTGACCCTATCCAGGAGGCGCTCCGCAAGCTCCGGCCGCTCATACATGTCCACTAGCAGTGCGTCGAGCCCCCGGAGGTACCACGCCTGCTCAAAGATTGTCGTCCAGCCGCTGACTGCCGCCAGGCCTCGGGCGTGAATGGCAGCGACGCGCTGCTCCAGATCGGCGTGCCGGTATGGTGCCTGCAGGTCGGGGAAGGGGTAGTCCTCAATCTCTTGCACCGAGGTCGCCTTCCGCAGCGGATGGACCATGTGCGACAGGTGGTAGAGGTGTGCGGGTACCCAGCCTACCCCCCACTCATCGATGACCGTCCCCTCGGGCATCTCTCCCAGGAACGGCGTATAGTCCGTCATGGCCCGCGTAGGGTGCAGGTCCACCTCGCGCATCTCAAAGTCAAAACACTCGGCAGGAGACTCGTGCCCCGTCCTCTCCCTCAGTACCTCCAGGAGCCTTGGCGTGAACTCGGCATACCGGGGCACCCTGTCCGGATGCCCACGACCAATGGCCGCGAGGAACCTGGCCCGGGGCTCCATCACCGCCCCTCTGGCAGTGTCACCACCGCCGTGAGGTTTCGCGGCCGGTCCGGATCCTGACCGTTGGCCAGGGCGCGATAGTAGGCCATGAGCTGCAGGACCGGCAGGTAGAGGACAAGCCGGTCCGCCATAGAGAGGCCCGAGCCCAGGTCGACGGCATAGTCAGCCCCTCCCAGCACCTCCAACGCGCCGCCCTCGGCGACGGCAAGCGTTCGCGCGCCGAGCGCCTTCATATCCGAGAGGACGGCGGCCTCCTGTGCCCGGGCCTCGTCGGTGAGCAGCCCGATGACCAGTGATTCGTCATTGACGACCGACTTGGGTCCGTGCCGGAACTCGAGTGGATGATAGGCCTCGCTGTAGGAGAGCGACATCTCCTTCATCTTCAGCATCGCCTCGCAGGCCAGCCCGTAGCGTGGCCCGCTCCCGAGGAAGAAGAAGCGCTGGAGCGATGAGTGAGTGCCGAGGCTTTCGGCCAGCCCGGCGTAGCGCTCCAGGAGCCGCCGGCCAAGGTCGGGCAGCGGGGCGAGCTGAGCGATCGCGCCCGGGCCATCGACGAGGCCTGCCACCAGGGCCCGGCACAGAATGAACATGCTGGCGAAGGAGCGGGTCTGCGCGACGCTGACCTCCTGCCCCTTGGGGACGGTGAGCGCCAGATCCGAAGACCGGGCCAGCAGCGACTCGGGGTAGCAACCGATGTGCAGGACGGCACCGCCGCCTGCCTGCCGGAAGGTCTGTACGGCGTGTACCGTCTCGGAAGTCTCGCCGGAGCGAGAGACGGCTACAAGCAGCGTGCTGGCGAGGTCGCCTGCGAGCCGCGGAAAGAGCCAGAGCTCCGATGCGGGCATGGCATCGGTACGAAGGCCCGCCTCGCGGGCCATGGCGGCAGCGGCCCGGCTCAGGTAGTAGGTTGAGCCGCAGCCGATGAAGAGGAGCGACCCGCCCTCGGCACGCTGCCACAGGTCGCGCAGGCTTTCGGCCTGCGAGCGGGCCACTTCCACAGCCTCTGACCAGGCCTCGGGCTGATCCACAATCTCACGGTAGGTGTTTTCGCCTCTGGGGTTCATCGGGCCTCCAGTGAAGCTGGGGTGAGGGTTGGCTCTGGTAACGGGGCGATGGTGACGCGCACCCCCTGGGCGCGCAACTCCTCGACTTGCGCGGCAGGGGCAAGGGCGTCGGTCACCACGCCGTCGACATCGCTGATCGGGATGCTCTGCAGTGGGAACACTCGGCCGAGCTTGGTATGGTCGGCCAGGACGATCACCTCGCGCGATGCGCGCACGAGGGCCCTCTCGGTCGTAAAAGTGCCCTCGGCGGAAGCGTCATTGGTGAGGCCGGCATGCGCATCGATGCCACGGCAGGTCATGAAGAGCCGGTCGATGTTCACCCGGGTCAGCATCTCGGCAGCCAGGTTGCCAAAGGTGCCCATCTCGTCCGGGTTGACGCTGCCGCCGACGAACACGAGGTACACGCCGGGTGTGCGCCTGAGGAGGTCGGCCACGCCAAAGCTGTTGGTGATGACGTGGAGCGACTGCCAGGAGCGCGCGGCAATGGCCCGCGCCAACTCCAGGCTGGTCGAGCCGGACTCGATGCCAATGACCGAGCCATCCTCGACCATTGCGACGGCGGCCAGCCCGATGGCGCGTTTTTCGCGGGCCTGCTCGGCCTGGCGCTGGATCACGGGCGGCTCCGGCCCCTGGGGCAGGATGCGGCGCGCGCCGCCGCGGACCCGCTCCAGCCTGCCGGACCGGGCGAGCTCGTCCAGGTCGCGGCGGATGGTGATCTCGCTGACGCCCAGGTAGCTCGCCAGGTCACGGGAGGAGGCTACGCCCTGCTGCCAGACCGCGCGGAGTATCTCGTCCTGGCGCTCGGATTTGAGCATGACTGTCCCACCGAAATGCTCAGTTTCGACCATATGATAGCACGTTTTTGTTTGTTAGTCAAAGGAGCAGGTTTGCGTAGCTGTTCAGAGTCGCGTTCAGTGCCTGGCACGGAGGCAAGCTGCTGGTGGCCGTGCCCATGGGGATCGGCTT
>JAIMBM010000336.1 GCA_023511475.1 Anaerolineae bacterium | reverse complement strand
GGGGGCGGGGGGGGGGGGGGGGGGGGGGCCCCGCCCCCCCCCCCCGGGGGCCACCCAACTGGACTCACTCGAGCTCACACCGGCTCCAATCTCACCGCGCACACCTTGAGTTCAGGTATCTTAGCCACGGGGTCGAGTGCGCCACTGGTCAGTTGGTTAGTGGGACACTCAGCGAAGTGAAAACTCATGCACACTACTCCACGTGGAGCTCTGGGCGTGACCTTGGTTCGGCACTGTACGGACGCGCGCCTCGAGACGACCCGGACGAGCTGTCCGTCGGACAGACCTAGACTCTCTGCATCGTGAGGGTTGATCTCCACTCGCTCTTCCGGATGCAGCACCTCCAGTGCCCGCACTCTCCTGGTCATAGTCCCCGTGTGATAGTGGTACAGACTGCGTTCGGTGGTGAGAAGCAGGGGGTACTCTCGGTCGGGGAGCTCTGCGGGCGTCCCGGGGTTCAGCGGTACCAGTCGGCCCTTGCCACTAGGGGTCGCAAATCTGCCGCTGTGCAGAACCTCTGTCCCAGGATGCATGATATCAGGACATGGCCAGGCTAGTCCGACCTGCTCCAACCTTTCGTAGGTGATACCCCGGTACTGCGGAGTAACCCGCGCCACTTCGGCCATGATCTGGGCTGCTGACTCGTAATCGAACCCCGTGGCCCCCATGCGACGCGCTATAGCGGAGACGATCCACCAGTCCGGTCGGGCTTCACCCGGTGGGTCTACAACCCGTCTCACCAATTGGACCCGGCGTTCCGTGTTCGTGAAGGTCCCGTCCTTCTCAGCGAAGCAGGCCGCCGGTAACACGACGTCCGCCAGCTCTGCAGTCTCGGTGAGGAAAATGTCCTGAACGACCAGGAATTCCAAGGACCGCAAAGCCTCTTCAGCGTGAGTCGCATCGGCCTCGCTCAGGACTGGGTTCTCGCCTACCACATACATGGCGCGGACCTTGCCTTCCAAAGCACGAGGCAGCATCTCCGTCAGGACCAGACCCGGACTGGCGTTGAGCGAGACCCCCCACTCTTGCTCGAAGCTCAGGCGGACTGCTGCGTCATCTACCCTCTGGTATCCCGGCAATACCCCGGGCAGCGCGCCCATGTCGCACGCGCCCTGGACGTTGTTCTGCCCTCGTAGAGGGTTCACCCCGCCTCCGCGGACCCCGAGGTTACCTGTGATGAGAGCCAGGTTACTGATTGCGATGACGTTGTCCGTCCCGTGAGAGTGCTGCGTTATCCCCATTGAGTAGAGCACTGACGCCGGCCTGGAAGTCGCGTACAGTCTTGCCGCCTCGGCTATGCGGTCAGCGGGTACGCCCGTCGCCTGCTCCACACGGTCAAGGTCGAACGCGTCCAGGGACTGCCGGAACTCCTCGAACCCCTCGCACCGTTCGTCTATGTATCGCTGATCGTGGAGCCCCTCGTCAACGATTGCCCGTGCCATCCCCATAATCAGCCAGACATCTGTCCCCGGCTTCTGCTGGAGCCAGATGTCTGCGAACCGGCACAGGTCCACTCGGCGCGGGTTGGCCACTATGAGTCGTGCCCCGTCCCGGACCGCCTTCTTGACCGCGAGCCCTATGACCGGGTGAGCTGCCGTCGTGTTCGTTCCTATAGCCAGGATGCACCTGGCCAAGGCTATGTCGCTGATGGGATTGGTCATTGCCCCGCTACCCAAGGTGTGGGCTAGGCCCGCCACTGAGGGGGCGTGGCAGAGACGAGCGCAGTGGTCGATGTTGTTAGTCCGCATCACCGCGCGCGCGAACTTCTGCATGACGTAGTTGTCCTCGTTGGTTGCTCGAGCCGACGCGACCATCGCGAACGAATCACCGCGATAGGGCTCGAGACGCCGAGCGACGAGGTCCAGCGCCTCCTCCCACGTCGCCGGGTGGAGGGCCCCGTCCTTGCGCACCAGCGGAGTCCGGAGGCGTCCTGGGTCGGAAACGAAATCGAGACCGAACCTTCCCTTTACGCACAGATGCCGGCGGTTGACGGGGTTGCGCGCATCGCCTTCGACACTCACGATGCGGTTACCACGCACGCCGACCACGATTCCGCACCCGACACCGCAATAGGGACAGATGGTCTTGACGGTACGACCGGGCCGGAGGCCCTTCTTCGAGGAGAGCGCCCCGGTTGGGCAGACGGCGACGCAGCTCCCGCAGGATTCGCAAGTGCTGTCGCCAAAGGTTGTCCCGACGCCTCCCGAAGTCCCTACACGGTAGACCAACGCCAAGGCGCCGACCCCGCGGACGTCGTTACACGTTCGCACACACTTAGCGCAAGCCACGCACTTATTCGGGTCAAGCTCGATGTTCGGGTGGGACTTGTCTACCGCGTACCGCCGGCCCACTCCAGCCTTGCGGTCGTCAAGGCCGCAAAGAGTAGCCGCCTCTCTCAAGAGACAGGTCGTCGCAGCCTTGCACCCGCATTCTAGGCAACGGCCTGCCTCCCGGAGTGCGGCATCCTCGTCGAGACCCAAGTCGACTTCTCCGAAATCACGAGCCCTTGATCTTGCGTCACGCCTGTGAGCGGACACCCGCGGGCTTCTGGGGACCTCATCGAACTCGGGCCTCCCTCTCAGTTCCTCCAAAGTCCCCCTGCTAATGTTGAAGCCCCTGTGCTCAGGTGCTGGTGTCTGTTCCTTCAGGAACCCATCAATCGAGAGTGCGGCACGTCGCCCTGCAGCTATGGCCTCGACGGCCGTAGCCGCCCCCGTCGCGAAATCACCGGCGACGAAGACACCTTCGAGCCGGGTCGTCTGCGTGGAGCGGTCGTGGACGATACGTCCCTTGTCGATATCCAGACCCTCGACCCCTTGCAAGGCCGATGTGTCGGGCTCCTGTCCTATGGCCACAATCAGAGTGTCTATCGGGACCGAATACTCGGACCCCGGGACCGGCTCTGGGCGCCGCCGGCCACTGGCGTCCTCTGCGCCGAGCCTCATCCGGACCAGCCGGACAGCCTCCACGCGACCCGACGGACCGACCACACTCTCCGGAGCGACGAGGAAGGAGAAAACGACACCCTCCTCCTCGGCCTCCTCGACCTCTGAGTCAGACGCCGGCATCTCCGCCCGTGACCGTCGGTAGGCGATGGTCACCTCCTCGGCCCCCAGACGCAGTGCCGTCCTGGCGGCATCTATGGCGGTGTTCCCTCCGCCGATGACCATCACTCTCTTCCCGACCTCGACCTTCTCACCGGACGCCACTGACCGGAGGAACGAGATGCCAGGCCAGACCCCGTCGAGCTGCTCTCCCGGGACTCCCATGCGAACGCTGCGCTGAGCGCCCAGGGCGAGTAGGACCGCGTCGAAGCGGGTCCGCAAACCTTCCAAGCTAAGGTCCCTACCCAGAACCTTCTCGGTCTGGATTTCGACTCCGAGTTTAAGGATGGCGTCTATCTCGCGGTCGAGGACCGCGCGGGGCAGCCGGTAGGCCGGGATTCCGTAGCGCAGCATCCCTCCCGGCTGAGGGAGGGCCTCAAAGACAGTCACCGCGTGTCCGGCCAATCTGAGATAGTAGGCGGCTGTGAGACCCGCCGGCCCAGAACCGACTACGGCCACCCTGCGGCCCGTTGACGGTGCAGGAGTGGGTAGAGAAGCTTCTCCTCGAGCAGCCTCTGCATCGGCCGCGTATCGTTTCAGGGCGCAGATGGAGATTGGCTGGTCGACCAAGTTCCTCCGACAGGCCTGCTCGCAGGGATGTGGGCAGACGCGGCCGATGACCGCAGGGAAGGGCAGCCGTTCTCGGATGAGCTCAGCTGCCTCAGCAAAGGCTCCTCGCGCGATTAACGCCACATATCCTTGAATGTCAAGACCAGCCGGGCACGCCAACGAACACGGGGCCAGGCAATCTCCGTAGTGCTCGCTGAAAAGAGCATCGAGACAGCTCCTTCTCGCGTCCGACACCCGCGCGGTGTCCGTCCGTACCGACATGCCGTCGGAGAGTCGTGTGACACATGCCCGCACCAGGCCGTACCCCTCCACCTCGACCACGCACAGTCCACAGCCGCTTGAGGTTTCCCCCTCGTCATCGTGGCACAAGGTAGGGATGAACACGCCGTGCTGCCGTGCCGCGTCTAGGATGCTGGAGCCTGGGCGCACGACTAGCTCCTTGCCGTCCATGTAAGCTCTGATGCTCTGCACGTGTCTCTCGCCTCCCGTCGACACACTGCAATTCTCGCGGCGCCTTTCCTTTCCTGTCATCCACCGAACCTATCGGGCGTGTAAGGTAGGGAGACAGAGGTCGACGGAGAAGAAGGCGGCAAGCAGTGCATACTATGGCTGGCCATGGGCTGGCGACGATAGAGATGTCGGCCTGTCTGGCCCGCGAGGTGCGCCAACCTCACCGACATGCATTCCGAGCGGACCCCCCGGACCACGCTTCGTACCCTGGTGGAATTGGTTCGGGTCGAACCCGGGTGCGAACCGGTCAGGCTGATTGATGCGGTGGCCGTCGAGCACCTACTGGAACTAGAGATCGACGGCCCTTCCGACCGGAGGGTCGTCGGTCTCCGTTGTTCGCCGAGCGACCTCGAGGACCTGGTCGTAGGT
>JAIMBM010000335.1 GCA_023511475.1 Anaerolineae bacterium | reverse complement strand
CCGGCCAGAAGGTCGAAGGCGGCCCGGAGCCCCGGCCTCGCCCCGGCCCGCGCATCCCCCCCGTCGGACTCCCGGCGCCCCAGGCCCGGCGGCACCGCCCGCCCCGCCGCCACCCCCCGCTTCGCGGGCGTGGGGTACGGGGCGGCGGGCGACGCGTTTCAGCGCAACCGGGCCGCCCGCCGACTGGATTTGGAGCAGAAACGAGTTGCGAGTCTACATCTCTGCGGACCTCGAGGGGGTGTCCGGCGTCGTCGACGGCGCCCAGACCGGGGAAACCGACAAGGAGTACGAGCGGGCGCGGCGCCTGATGACCGGAGAGGTCAACGCTGCCATCGCTGGCGCCTTTGCAGGCGGTGCCCGTGAGGTGCTGGTCAACGACGCCCATGGCTCGATGCGCAACCTCCTCATCGAAGAGCTGGACACGCGCGCCGAGCTGGTGACCGGATCGCCCAAACCCTACTCGATGCTCGAGGGCCTCGACGAGAGCTTTGGCGTGGCCTTCATGCTCGGCTACCATGCACAGGCCGGCTCAATGCGCGGCGTGCTCAGCCACACCTACTCGGGGCGGGTCTTCCAGGTCCGCCTGTGTGGCCGACCCGTCGGCGAGGCTGGGCTGAACGCAGCGGTTGCCGGGGCCTTGGGAGTTCCGGTCGGGCTCGTCACCGGCGACGATGCCGTGGTTGAAGAAGCTGCCGGGCTCTTTGCGCCGACCGCCACCGTGGCGGTCAAGAGGGCGGTCGCCCGTGGCGCTGCCCGGTGTCTCCCGCCTTCGGTAGCGAGGCAACAGATCGAAGCGGCCGCCGCCGAGGCAGTGAGCCTTCCCGGGCGGCCCTTCCTGCTGCCCCCGCCGCTCGTGCTCGAGGTCACCTTTGTGCGTGGCGATCAGGCCGATATGGCCGAGATGATCCCCGGTGCCGCGCGTCTCGACGGACGCACCGTCCGCTACCAGCACGAGGACATGCGGGCGCTCTTCCGAGTGTGGCGCGCCATGCTTGCTCTGTCGGCCTATGTCTAGTGTCACTCGCCCGCAACCTGCACAGAGCAGGGGAGTCGTGCGGGCAGCCCTGGTGCTGTTGGTCGGTGTTCTGGTCATGGCCTGGGCCTCGATACTGGTGCGTTGGGCCGCAGCCCCGCCGTTGGTGATCGGGGCAGGGCGCCTTTCGCTGGCGACATTGCTTCTGGCTCCCCTGGCCCTCCCGGCGACGCTGAGGGAGTGGTCGGGCGCGAGCTGGAAGCGCTGGGTGCTCCTTACCATCTCTGGCATCGCGCTCGGGCTGCACTTTGCCACCTGGCTCACCTCGCTCGGCATGACGTCGGTCGCGAGTTCGGTCGTGCTGGTGAGCACAACACCGCTGTTTGTGGCGGTCGCCTCGCCAGTCGTCCTGGGCGAGCGCGTCGGCCGGGCGATGCTGATGGCAGCGCTGCTCGCCATGGCGGGGGCGACGATCATCGGTCTGGCCGATGCCCGGACGACATCGGGCGGGCTTCTCGGGGACCTGTTGGCCCTCGCCGGAGCGTTGATGGCCGGGGTCTATGTGCTGGTCGGGCGGGTGCTGCGGCGCGAGGTTTCGCTTCTCGCGTACATCTGGCCGATCTATGGTCTGGCTGCCGTGGCCCTGCTGGCCGGCTGTGCGCTGACGCACCAGCCGCTCGTCGGATACGATGGGCGGACGTACGCCCTGGTCGCACTCCTGGCCATCGGGCCGCAGCTCGTCGGACACTCGTCCGTGAACTGGGCACTGAGGTATCTGTCGCCGGCATTTGTGACCGTAGCCATACTCGGAGAGCCGCTGGGCGCAACCGTGCTTGCACTCCTGCTGCTCGCCGAGCGGCCGGGTTGGACACTGCTGATAGGAGGTGCGCTCCTGCTCCTCGGGATTGGCCTGGCTGTCCGCAGCGAGCAGCGGGCTCTGCCGACGTGATCGAGTACGCGCTCTTTGACCTCGACGACACACAGTACCCACCCGAGAGTCGGGCGTGCTGCAAGCCATCGGCCGGAGGATCGAGCAGTACCGCATCGAGCGGCTGAGCATGGACCCTGACACGGCAGCCCGCCTCCGGGTGGAGTACCGCATAGATCACGGCACAACGCTCGCCGGCCTGCTGGCGCACGGGGCCGCAGACCCCGAGGACTATCTCGCCTTCGTACTCGACATCCCGGTAGAGCAGTTGCTCTGCCCGAGCCTGGCATCGGTGGCATCTGACGCTCGTGTGTAGAGGAGGGCTGCGAAATGGAACTCCGCGTCCTGGCCGACAAGTGTACCGGTTGCGGCACCTGCGAAACCGCATGCCCGTTCGGCGCCATCGGGGTGGTCAATGGGGTCGCCCAGGTCTTTGAGACCTGTGTCGACTGCGGCGCCTGTGTCGACTCCTGCCCCGAGGGCGCGCTCGTCCTCGGCGTACAGGTAGAGGGCGGCGTGCGGCTCGAGGACTATCGCAACGTCTGGGTGTTCGCCGAGCAGCGCGATGGCACATTGACGCGCGTGGCTGAGCAGTTGCTCGCCAAGGCGCGTGACCTCGCCGATGTCCTTGGGGCCAGGGCCGAGGCGGTGCTCATTGGCCATGGCGTCGAGCACCTGTGCGAGCCTCTGATCTGGGCAGGCGCGGATACTGTGTACCTTGCCGACGACCCCGAGCTGGCCCACTATCGCACCGAGCCCTATGCGCGCGTGCTGACCGACGTCATCCGCCAGAAACGGCCCGAGATCGTCCTCTTCGGGGCCACGATGATCGGACGTGACCTGGCGCCGCGAGTCTCGCAGCGCCTGCACACTGGGCTGACGGCCGACTGCACCGGCCTTGATATCGACGAGAGCGAGCGACTCCTGCTGCAGACCCGCCCCGCCTTCGGGGGCAACGTGATGGCCACCATCGCCTGCCCGAAGCACCGGCCACAGATGTCCACCGTGCGTCCGGGCGTGATGGTCGCGCGTCCCCCCGACAAGACCCGCACCGGCACCATCGAGCGCGTGCCGGTCGCTTTGCAGGAGCAGGACCTGCGCGTGCAGGTGCGGGAGGTCGTCAAGGAGACGCGCCGCCGCGCCGAGCTGGAGAATGCGCGCATCATCGTCTCCGGCGGCCGTGGCCTCGGCGGCCCGCACGGGTTCGAACTGATGGAGGAGCTTGCCGCGGCCCTTGGCGGAGAGGTCGGAGCTTCGCGCGCAGCGGTTGATGCCGGCTGGATCGCGCCGGACCACCAGGTCGGACAGACCGGGAAGACGGTCCACCCCGACATCTACTTTGCCTGTGGCATCTCCGGCGCCATCCAGCACCAGGCTGGCATGAAGGAGTCCAAGTTCATCGTCGCCATCAACAAGGACCCCAGCGCGCCAATCTTCCGCCTTGCCGACGTCGGCATCGTAGGCGACCTCTACAAGGTCGTGCCGGAGATTGTCCGGGAGATCAAGGCAGCCAAGGCGGGGAGCGTCGTCTAAAGTGTCTGAACGAGATGCTGGCCTCCCGGCCATTCCCGAGGCGCGGGTGCTACAGTCGGCGAGCGGACCGATCGTGGAGACCTGGGTGCGTGTCCGCTTCGCCGAGACGGACGCCATGGGGGTGGTGTATCACACCAACTATATCATCTGGTTCGAGGTCGGCCGCGGTGCATACTGGCGCGCCCTGTGTGCGGACGTATCGGGCGCCAGCGCCGACGCCGGGTCCTTCCCGGTGGCCGCAGTCGAGGCTCACTATCATGCGCCGGCGCGATATGGCGACCTGGTGACCATCCGCACGTGGGTGCAGGAGATGCGCAGTCGCAGTGTGACCTTTGCATACGAGTGTCGGCTGGACTCTACCGGCCAGCGCCTTGCAGTTGGCCGCTCAACGCACCTCTTCCTCGATGCTCAGGGACATGCCCGGCGCCTGCCCGAGGGAATCCGGCTGGCGCTCCTCGGGCGGCAAAAGGTGTGATGGCGATCGCTTGGCGGGGCAGCAGATGAAGCGCGTTGTCGAATCGCACCTGCGCGTACGCTACGCAGAGACCGACGCCCAGGGTGTTGTGTACTATGCCAACTACCTGGTCTGGTTCGAAGTCGCGCGCGTGAACTATCTGCGCGCCCTCGGCTTTGACTTTCGCTCCCTCGAGCAGCAGCAGATCACCGTGGTGATCGCCGAGGCCAACTGCCGATACCTGGCACCTGCCCGCTTTGACGATGAGATAGCCGTCCGGGCCTGGGTTGAGGAGGTGAGGCGCACAAGCCTTGTCTTTGCATACGCCGTCTACAACCGGACCTCCGGCCAGCGCCTGGCCGAGGGGAGCACGGCGCTGGTATTTGTGACGCTTGGAGCCCAGCCGCGCCCAATCGAGATACCGACGGCTCTGCGGCAAGCGTTGCTGGCCGACCCGGCAGAGGGGGAGTGCGAGGAGCCTGTCGTTGTCTGCAAGTCCTGACCCACTGGCAACCCTTCGGGGTGTATGCGAGGAGAAGCTGCCAGCCTGGATCAGAGACGCTCCAAAGGGCAGCACCATCGGCGTGGCCTGCAGCTATGCGCCGCTCGAGTTGCTGCACGCAGCCGGGCTGCTGCCTGTGCGCCTGCGCTGCCCCGGCCCGCGCCGCGGGGGGGGGGGGGCGGGGGGGGGGGGGGGGGGG
>JAIMBM010000334.1 GCA_023511475.1 Anaerolineae bacterium | reverse complement strand
GCTCTACAGCATCGTTCACGACTCGTCTGCTTTCAGCAATCGGCCGCGCTGCGGATCCGAGGGAAGGTGCGCCCTCGTCATCACCGGACGGTCAGCACTTCGGCGGTTGCCTCCACGACCCTCGCCAGGTCCCGCTCGTCAATCACCAGCGGCGGCAGGAAGCGCAGGACCGTCGCGCCGGCGGGCAGCGCGAGCACCCCTCGCTCCTGCAGCGCCAGGAGATAGGGCTGAACCTTCTCGCGCAGCTCGATGCCGACCATCAGGCCCAGCCCGCGGACCTCCCGGATGCGAGGGCTGGAGAGCGCACGCAACTGCTCGATGAACCAGGTCCCAAGGCGCGCCGCCCGCCCGCAGAGGTCCTCGCGCTGGATAAAGCCTATGGCCGCTACGGCAGCCGCGCAGGCCAGCGGGTTGCCGCCAAAGGTCGATCCGTGCACCCCCTGGGGCAGCGGCGGTATGCGTGGCCCGAGCAGTGCGGCCCCTATCGGCACGCCGCCGGCCAGGCCCTTGCCCAGGCACATCAGGTCCGGCACGACTCCTTCGTGCTCGCAGGCGAACATGCGCCCAGTGCGGCCGAGGCCGGTCTGCACCTCATCGAGGATCAGCAGTGCCCCGTGCCGCCGGCAGATCTCCAGCGCGCCCTGCAGGTACCCCGGGCTCGCCGGCCGCACGCCCCCCTCTCCCTGCACAGGCTCGAGGAGCACCGCCGCCGTGTCCGGCCCGACCGCTTCCGCCAGGCGGTCCAGGTTGTCGTAGGGCACGTGGCTGAACCCCGGCACCAGCGGCTCGAAGGGCTTACGGTACCTCTCCTCCCAGGTCGCCGATAGCGCCCCGAAGGTGCGCCCATGGAAACCCCGCATGGCCGCCACGATGCCGGGCCGGCCCGTGGCCAGGCGGGCGAACTTGATCGCCCCCTCAACCGCCTCGGCCCCCGAGTTGCAGAGGAAGGCGCGGTCCAGCCCCGGAGGAGCGATCTCCGCAAGGCGCGTCAGCAGCTCGGCCCGACGATCATTGTAGAACACTTCGGGGCAGGTCACCAAATCGCCGGCCTGCTTCCGGATGGCCTCGGCGACCTCCGGGTTACAGTGGCCGACGATGGCGACGCCATGGCCACCCACGCAGTCGATGTACTCGCGCCCGGAAGCGTCCCACACGCGCGCTCCCCGGCCACGCACGATCGCGAGGTCGCGCTTGGGGTAGACGCCGCTTGTGTGCCGCTTTTCCAGTTCGATGACCATGGAGGCCTCCTGTCTTGTACGCCTCGCGGCCGCGCGTGAGCGCGAGAAACCCCGTGACTGTTCAGACCTGCGTTCGGGGGCCGTCGCTGCCGGCGCGCCCCACGCGCCCGTACGTCAGAACGCCGGCCTGCCGCGCTAACACACCACCGTCCCTTCTCCGGCGAGTGCCCGCCTCACCGGATCCTCAACCCGGCCATCCGCAAAGATGACCCGGCCAACCCCGGCGGCGACCGCCTCGGCCGCGCCGAGGACCTTCATCTTCATGCGGCCCTCCGCAAAGGCCATTGCCTCCTCGACCCGGTCCTTCGGAATGTGGCGGATGAGCGAGCCCTCGTCGGGAAAGCTGCGGAGGAGCCCGGGCACGTTGGACAGGATCACGAGGGCTTTGGCGCCGAGCGCGGTGGCAATGGCGGCGGCGGCACGGTCGCCATCCACGTTGATGGCCTCCCTAGCGTAGCTCAAGGCCGGCGGCGAGACGACCGGCAGGTAGCCATGGTCGAGGAGGAGGTTGAGAAGGGCGATGTTGACCTTCTCCACCTTGCCGGTGTAGTCGTCCCGCAGCACCAGGCGGCGACCGTTTTCGACGATGCGCAGCGCGTCTTTGCGCGGGCCCTCGAGCAGCCGGCCATCGAGCCCCGAGAGGCCCAGCGCGTTCACTTCGCGGGCCTGCAGGCGCTCGACGATCCCCTTGTTCACCTGCCCGCAGTAGACCATCTCAAAGATCTCCAGGGTCCGCCGGTCAGTCCGCCGACTGGTAAAGCCAGAGATGGAGGTCACGAACTGCGGGGGATGGCCGAGCGCCTCGGCGACCTGATTGGTCAGGTGCGAGCCGCCGTGGACGAGCACCAGCCGCTCCCCACCCTGCCACAGGGCGGCGATATCCGCGCAGACCCGGTCGAGGTCGATGCCGGCCGAACCTCCGACCTTGACGACGATCATATGCCTCTCTCCTCTCCTGCTGTCCCGCAAGCGGAGCATCTGCCTCCTGCGCACCCAGTCGCCTGCGCGCCGGGCCAGCGCGGTACCCCATCCCCCTCGCCCCCTTCCCCGCCGCCGGCGCGGCGGGGAAGGGGGCCGGGGGGATGGGGCAGAGCTGCGGAGGAGCGACCTCAGGGGTCGGAGATAGGAAATCCTGCCGACTGCAGGGGCAACGGCTTGGGCGGGAGGCCTTCCGTGAGCTGTGGGACGGCAAAGTTAGCGCCTATGGCGATAGGGGGAGGGGTTCCCGAATACTGGGGTGTTGGGTGGCATCCCGGAGGTCTCTGCACGATGTCGGGGGGCACGCGGCGAAAGGCCAAAGTCGAGGGGGGTGCAGGGGGTGGAAGGACCGCTGCGGGCTGGCGCACTGGCGATCCCGATGGGCGGAGTTCCCAACGGCCTGGCTTCGTGCCGTGCGCTGAACCCGAGTCTCAACACGTGCCGTTCCCTCACCCAGTTGACATATATGGGGTTTGGTGCTAACATAAGCGCCGATTGACCCCCTGTGCCAGCGGCCCTGGCCAGACCGGGTTGCCGGGCAGGGAGTCGCAGGACTTGAGGGTTTTTGACGCGGAGGTGCAGAGGGCGCGTGCGGCCCGCCTCCGCGTCTGTCATGCTGTTGGACGATTCCCTGGAGGTTCACGGACTCATGGCCAAGATCGTCATGATCGGCGCCGGCAGCACGGTCTTTGCCAGGAATCTCATCGGTGACATTCTCAGCTTCCCAGAGCTGGCCGACTCGACCATCGCCCTGGTCGATATCGACGCGGCGCGGCTGCGGACGTCTGAGATCGTGGCCCACAGGGTTGCCGAGGCGCTCGGTGCTCACCCGGTGATCGAGGCCACCACCGACAGGCGACAGGCCCTGCCCGGAGCCGACTATGTGATCAACATGATTCAGGTCGGCGGGTACCCGGCGGCACTGGTGGACTTTGAGATCCCAAAGAAGTATGGGCTGCGCCAGACCATCGGTGATACCCTGGGCATCGGCGGGATCATGCGTGCGCTTCGCACCATTCCCGTCCTGCTGGAGATCGGACGGGACATGGAAGAGCTGTGCCCTGACGCGCTCTTCCTGAACTATGTGAACCCGATGGCCATCAACACCTGGGCGTTCACCGAGGCGACCCGGATTCGCGCCGTCGGCCTCTGCCACAGCGTGCAGCACACGCTGGAGGACCTGGCGGGCGACCTGGGCGTGCCGGTCGAGGAGATCGACTTTCTGGCCGCCGGTATCAACCATATGTGCTTCTACCTGCGCCTGAAGCGCAAGGGAGAGGACCTGTACCCGGCGCTCAGGCGCCTGGCGGCGGAGGGTCGCGTGCGGGAGGACGACCGGGTGCGCTATGAGATGCTGCGCCGTACGGGCTACTTTGTTACCGAGTCGAGCGAGCACTTTGCCGAGTACGTGCCCTACTTCATCCGCGGGCAGAACCCGGAGCTCATCGAGCGGTACAACATCCCGCTGGACGAGTACCCGCGGCGCTGCGAGGCGCAGATTGCCGACTGGGAGCGGCTCCGTCGCGAGCTCGAGGCCGGGCAGGGGGTGCTCGAGGTCCGGCGCAGCGTCGAGTATGCGTCGCTGATCATCCACAGCCTGGAGACAGGCCAGCCGCGGGTGATCTATGGCAATGTCCGTAACGACCGGCTGATCGACAACCTGCCCGAGGGCTGTGTGGTCGAGGTGCCGGTGCTGGTCGACCGCAACGGGCTGCAGCCGACGCGGGTTGGTGAGCTGCCGCCGGTTCTGGCGGGGCTCATGCGCACCAACATCAGCGTGCAGGAGCTGACCGTCCGCGCGGCCCTCACCGGCCGCCGGGAGTACGTCTACCAGGCGGCGATGCTCGACCCGCACACGTCTGCCGAGCTGACTCTGGACGAGATCTGGGCGCTCGTCGACGAGATGCTGGAGGCCCACGCCGCCTGGCTGCCGCAGTTCCAGGCCAAGGCGGCCGCTCAGGCCGTGCCCGTTGCCGCGGCTCCTGCGGCGCTCGAGCAGGCGGCATAGCCTCAGCAACGGTAGCGCCAGAGGGGGTTTGGGGAAGCCTGGTGCCCCCAAACCCCCTCGCTGCGTTAAGCAGCGCCGGAGAGATGCGGGGCATTTTCTATGGGTGTGTCGGGCGCTGCTGGCGCGCCCGGCACACCGGGCGCGAGGCTAGATCGGACGCGAGGGCGGGCCGGAAACCGTACCGAATCGCACCGGATTGCTTTCGCCGGGTGCGTGTCGCTCGGGACACCGCGATCCCGAAGGCGCTGGAGCATGCGGCATCGAGAGAGACATGCACCCGGCGAAGGCAATCCGAGGGAAGCGGGCTGCCTCGCGAGGTGTCGTGATGCCACGCGCCGGCGCGGACCTGCAGCACAACCGCTGGAAACCCATCCGAAC
>JAIMBM010000333.1 GCA_023511475.1 Anaerolineae bacterium | reverse complement strand
GTGTCTACGGTGGCCTCGGTGAGGCCTGCGCTGCCGTGTTGATGCAGGAGGGAATCAGCCTGCCATTCCGGATCGTTGGAATTCCACATGAGCACATCGTGAACGGGGAGCAGTCGGAGGTTCTCACACACTATGGCATCTCTGCCGACAGTCTAGCGATGGCGGCGAAACGCTTGTTGGGACAGGAAGCGAGGACATGAGAACAGTCTTGGCAATCGACCAAAGCACATCGGCCACGAAAGCCCTCCTTTTCCGGACTGATGGCACCATAATCCAAGGGACATCAGCTCAACACCGCCAGTTCTACCCTCGTCAAGGATGGGTCGAGCACGACGCGGAGGAGATATACACCAATCTTCTCGCCGTAGTAAAGGCGTTACTCGCCCGCACCGGGCCGCTCGCCGGCGACATTGCCTGCTTGAGCATCACCAACCAGCGAGAGACGATCGTGGTGTTCGACCGGGCTACTGGGCAGCCCCTGCATCGCGCGATCGTGTGGCAGTGTCGTCGCGGCGATCCGTTCTGCCGGAGATTGATCGAGGCAGGCCACGATGAGACCGTCCGCAAGAAGACCGGTCTCAAGATCGACACGTACTTTCCTGCTCCCAAACTGATGTGGCTGCTTGAGCACGAGCCCCAGATCCGGCGCAAGCTGCTAGCAGGAGAAGCCCTGATCGGCACGATTGATGCTTACCTGATCTACCGCCTGACGCATGGCCGCGTATTCGCATGCGACTACACGAACGCGAGCCGCACGTTGCTCTTCGACATCGGCTCGCTGCGCTGGTCTGAGGAACTGTGCCACCTCTTTGGTGTGCCTGTCTACGCCTTACCAGAGGTCCGGGCAAGCAATGCACGGTTCGGCGAGACCGACCTGGACGGCTTGCTCGACACACCGATACCGATCTGTGGCGTGATGGGAGACTCTCAGGCAGCTCTGTTCTCCGAGCGCTGCTTCTCACCGGGGACCGCGAAAGTGACCTTTGGTACGGGGTCATCGATTCTACTCAACACTGGCGCCGCCGTGCTGCCCAGCGCCGTCGGGAACTTGACGACCATAGCGTGGGTACTAGACGACCAGCCCACCTACGCCTATGAGGGCATCATCAACTGCACCGGTGCCACGGTTGCCTGGTTGCGCGATCAGCTAGCGTTGATCAGCAGTCCTGAAGAGACGGAAACGCTGGCTCGGTCCCTGGCAGATAATGAAGGAGTGTACTTTGTCCCAGCATTCTTCGGCTTGAGCGCTCCCTACTGGCGCGCTGACGCCAAGGCCGCAATCGTCGGACTCACGCCCTCCAGCACTCGTAACCACGTCGTGCGCGCCGCGCTCGAGTCTATCGCCTACCAAGTGAAAGAAGTGTTGGACGTCATGGGGCGCGAGGCGGACATTCCGCTCCAGGTTCTGCACGCCGATGGTGGCGCCGTCCGAAACAGATTCCTCATGCAGTTCGTCGCCGATATCACGCGGCTGACGGTACGCGCATCTTCGATGCCCGAGCTCTCGGCACTTGGCGCCGCTCTTGCGGGAGCACTGGGCATGGGCATCTATGGATCGCTCCAGGAGGTAGCAGATCTGCCGCTTGCCTCTACCGACTATCGGCCGTCAATGGATGCCTCGCAGGCAGAGCGTTACTACGCAGGCTGGAAGGCAGCAGTGCAGCGCGTGCTATGACGCGAGAATGTTCCGAAAGGGGGCAGCGTGACCGTGCACAGGACTACGCTGGGGGTGATCATCGGGAACCGGGACTTTTTCCCTGATCACTTGGTCGCTGAGGGGCGCCGGGATATCCTGGCTGTTCTCGGTGCGCTAGGCATCGGTGTGGTCATCTTGAGCGAGGAGATGACCAAACTTGGGGCCGTGGAGACTTGGCAGGATGCCAAGAAATGCGCTGCCCTTTTCAAACAGCACAGTGATCAGATCGACGGGATACTGATCAGCCTGCCGAACTTTGGCGACGAGAAGGCAGTCTCTGAGGCGGTGAAGCTGTCCGGCTTGCGGGTGCCCATACTGGTCCAGGCATATCCCGACGATCTCGACCAGTTGGTACCCTCCCAGCGCCGTGATGCCTATTGCGGGAAGATCTCGGTGTGCAACAACCTCTACCAGTACGGCTTGCCGTTCACTCTCAGCGAGGAGCATACGGTGCATCCCAGGACTGAAGGCTTCCGGGCGGAACTCGAGAGATTCATACGGATCTGCCGGGTGGTTAAGGGAATGCGCAGCGCTCGCCTGGGTGCTGTGGGCGCCCGGCCCAACGCCTTCAACACCACCCGCTACAGCGAGAAAATCCTACAGGACTTTGGCATCAGTGTGCAGACCCTCGATCTCTCTGATGTGCTTGGTCCGGCGAGCCGGCTACCCAATGAGGATGCGAGAGTCAACGAGCGCCTGGATCGCGTGCGAACCTACGTCAACACAAGGGGCGTGCCGGGTGTAGTTCAGTTTTGGGGCAGATTGTGGCATAATAGGGTCAACCTCAGTTGTCCGCAATGGACCTAGAAAGCTCCCCCAGATGAAGCGTTCCCGTGCTGAGCTCCGTGCCGAGATCCTGGCCAACTTCGAAGTGCAACTCGACTCCTTTCTGGATTGGGCCGAGGCAAATCACGCGCCCACCCTGGTAGAGATTGAGCAGGCCGTGCTGCGCTGCCGGCGCGAGATCGGCAGGGCGATGGCTGCGGCCGTGGTCAATGCGCAGGACACCGTGCAGTTGGCGCCTGGGCCAAAGTGTCCGGACTGTGGACAGGAGATGCACATCAAGGGGCGCAAACGCAAGTATGTGGAGACCCATGTCGGAGGCATCGAGACCAAGCGCTGCTACTACTATTGCCCCCGGTGTCGGCGGGGGTTTTTCCCCCCTGGATGAGCAACTGAAAGTTCGGGATGTGGCCTTGAGCGAGACCTTGGTCAAATGGGCTGTTTGGCTACTGGGCCTGGTCCCTGACGACCAAGCGGAGCAGATCCTTGCTCAGATTGGCGACATACAGGTTTCGGATACCAGCATGTGGCGCCGGGCGAAGCGGTGGGGGGAGAAGATCCGGGCTGTGGAGGCGCTGCAGGCGGCACAGGCCCGGGCGATGCCCGAGGCAGGAGTTGTGGTTCGCGGGGAAAGTCACAGCGGGCCGCGGATGGGGCTGGCGATGGACGGGGCGATGATCAACATTCGCCAGGAAGGGTTCAAGGAGGCGAAGATCGGGTGTGTCTTCGAAGTCGAGCCGCGCCAGGAGACGGATCCCACCACCCAGGAGGTAGTCGAGCACCCTCACGCGGTGAACAACACCTATGCCGGGCATCTGGGCGGCCCCGACCGCTTCGGCGACCTGGTCTGGGGTGAGGCCAGTCGGAGGCAATGGTCACGGGCCTTGGACACACTGGTTATCGGAGATGGGGCGCCCTGGACCTGGAACCTGGCGCGTGAGCACTTCGGGACGAGTCAGCAACTCATCGACTGGTGGCATGCCACGCAGCACCTCTATGCGGCGGCGCATGTCGCTTACGGTGAGGGGAGCACGCAGGCTACCCGGTGGGCCAAACGCATGGAGGACCTGCTCTATCGAGGGGAAGCGTGGCGAGTGGCAGACCTGATCGAGGGGCTGGCTGCAGGGCAGAGGGGCGAGAAAGCTGAGGCGCTCCACACTGAGGCCCGATACTTCCGAGGCAACCAGCGGCGCATGCAGTACATGGAGATGCGCGAAAGCGGCTGGCCGATTGGCAGTGGCATGGGGGAGAGCGGGTGCAAGCAGTTTCGCTCACGCCTGGCGGGACCAGGGATGCGCTGGAGCCGGTCTGGCGCAGAACGCATGATCGCAGTCCGGGCAGCCATCCTTAGCAGACGGTTCGACACAGTCTGGGCCGCCGCCTACAACTCGCCCCCAAACTGAACTACACCCCTGCTAAAAGCGGCTCATTGACGGGAGCCGCGCACTGCGATAGAATACAGATGGTTCGCTCGCTCTCCTAAGTCAGCGTGGGAGTTCCCGGCTCTGCCGCGATCCGTCTCTCAGGTGGTACCGAGATGGGTAGGGTCTCAATCAAGCATGTGGCCGCATTGGCCGGTACATCACCCGCCACAGTCTCGAAGGTGCTGAACAACGCGGCCAACTCTGGCATCCCCGAGAGCACTGCGCAGAGAGTGCGCTGGGCGGCAAGCAAGCTGCAGTATGTACCCCTTGCCACAGCTCGGTCGCTGCGGTCCCGACGGACAGGTACGATAGGCGTGATTCTGCACGATCTGAGTCCTCACGCGGCGAGCATCGTTCTTGCCATCGAGCAGGCTGCTGCTGAACGAGGAATGTTCACTGTGTTGGCCCTCCACAAGGACAGCAGCGAACTGGAAAGCCAGGCGCTGCTCATGGGGCTCCGCGGGCAGGTGGACGGCCTCGTCGTGCTACCGGCTCGCCATAACAATAACCAGCGCCTTTACGACCTCTTGCGGAGGCAAGGGGTGCCCTTTGTTTTCGTCGATCGCTACGTGCCAGGATACGACGCTGACTATGTCGGCGTGCAGAACGAGGTTGCGGCCTATCGTCTCACGCGACTCCTGATCAACCAGGGCTGTCGGACTATCCGAGCCATCTTCGGCGCAAGTGGCAACACTGCGCTGG
>JAIMBM010000332.1 GCA_023511475.1 Anaerolineae bacterium | reverse complement strand
GAGCCCGAGACACCCAGCAATACCCTCCCCTCCTCGGGCGGACGCCGCGGCACCGGTTACGGCTCGCGCCAGCGGCGCAGGGCCAGGCAGCCATTCTGACCGCCGAAGCCAAAGGCATTGACCAGCACCGTATCCACGCGGGCCAGCCGCGGCTGGCCCGGCACATAGTCGAGATCACACTCCGGATCGGGCGTCTCCAGGTTTGCCGTCGGCGTCAGCAGCCCCTCCAGCATCGTCTTGACGGCGACGACCGCCGAGATCGCCCCGGCAGCTCCGAGGGTGTGCCCCATGCCGGACTTGTTCGAGTTGACGGTGATCTTCCGCGCGCGCTCCCCCAACACCCGGTGAATGGCACGCGTCTCCGCCACATCGTTGAGCGGGGTGCCCGTGCCGTGCGCCACGATGTGGTCTATGTCCTCCGGCCGGAGGCCTCCATCCGCCATGGCCGCCGCCATGGCCCGTGCCGCGCCGTCGCCCGACGGATCAGGCGCCGTCATGTGAAAGGCATCCTCCGTGAAGCCGTACCCCACAACCTCGGCCAGGATGCGTGCCCCTCGCCGGCGCGCGTGCTCCTCGGTCTCCAGAACCAGGACGGCCGCGCCTTCGCCCACCACGGTGCCATCCCGCGCAGCATCGAAGGGGCGACAGGCGTGCTCGGGGTCATCGTTCCGCGTGGAGAGGGCGCCAAGCCGGCCAAAGGAGGCGAGCGCTAGGGGCGTGATGGTCGACTCGGTTCCTCCGGCGAGCACCACGTCCACCAGCCCCTGTTGAAGCCAGCGCGCGGCATCTCCGATGGCGGCGACCCCGGTAGCGCAGGCTGCAGCAGGCGCGCCCGCCGGCCCCTTGATGCCCCAGTGCAGCGCAACCTGGCAGGCGGCGGCGCTCACGATGACCGATGGCACAAGGGTTGGGTTGATCCGCCGTGCCCCAGAGTCCCGCAGCGTGTAGGCCTGCTCCTCGATCACGTGCAGGCCACCTACAGCGCTGCCCATCTGTATACCGATGCGCGTGGTGTCCTCGGCGCGCGGATCGAACCCCGCATCGGCCAGAGCCTGAGCGGCGGCCCCGACGGCAAGCTGTGTGAAGCGACTGGAGCGGCGGGCATCGCGGACATCCATATAGTCCGCCGGGTCAAAACCAGTGATCGTAGCCGCGATCCGGGTCGGGAACCCGTCGGTCGGGAACTCGCCGATCAACCTCACAGCAGACTCGGCCGCCAGAAGGCGCTTCCAGGCCTCCTCGACGGAGAGCCCCAGAGGAGAGATCATTCCCATCCCTGTTACGACGACGCGATGTCTCAAGGAGCTCCTCCTGTGTATGACAACCTGTCCCCAGCGAAGCGTGTACTCTCCCCCTCTATAACCCCCGAGCCCGCCTGAGGCTGCACCGAGAGTATCCGTGCGGGGTGCGACAGATGGGAGTATATTCACGTCCGGGCGGCAAGCCAATTTCGGGCCGAAGGCCCGCCTGCAGCGAGTCTGCTGACCGATCTTGGATGCACCCCCGGCGAACGGTGCGTTGACGCGGCGGGCGATGCGTGCTATGCTATACAAGAGCCCTGCCATGCCGGGCGACGCGTCCCGAGGCGTCAGGCTCGCCATGGCAGGCATTGCAACAGAACAGGTCTGCCGCGATGAGGCTCGTGGCAGAGCGGCCATAGGCCGCGGTAACCGCCGGCGATTGGCCGGCTGATAGCTTCTACTCTTGCAGATAGCTGCGGGTAGAAGCTTTTTTGTTGACCTGCCACGGCACTCCTCCCTGGGAGGTGGCAGGCAGCTGCGCTGTGGCGCCGGGTCACCCTGCAGGACGAGCCGGCCTGTGCCCATGCATGCACCGACTGTAGGCGAGGGCGTTGCGAGCTGAGGTGTTTCCCATGGTGTTCGAGAGCATCCTCTATCCGAATGCCGGAGGCAGCGCGCGTCGGGAATCGACGGACCCGCCGCCCTGCTTCTCGGACCTCAACCTCGACCAGGTTGTCGATACCATCACCGCAAGGAGGCAGGAGTACAACCTGAAGCCGTTCTTCTACACGCCCCTACACGACAGCGACGAGATCCGCTATCGACAAGAGGTCATGCAAGACCTCGAGGACGAGACTCTGCTCGAGAGCATCAGGGCGTTCTCGGAGCGGTTGTTCCCCGAGGCCTTTGCGAACCTGCACGGGTTCTGCGAGCGCCACGGCCGGTTTCTGGATGAGACCGTCCGCAGGTTCGATCGGGAAATCCAGTTCTATGTGGCCTACCTGGAGTTCGTCGCCAGACTGAAAGAGGCGGGACTGCCGTTCTGCTACCCCGAGATCACTGCAGCCAAGGAGGTCTATAACTACGAGGGCTTTGACATTGCTCTGGCCAACAGGCTGGTCCCGGAGAGCATCCCGGTAGTCTGCAACGACTTTTTCCTCGAGGGCAGCGAACGGGTCATCGTCGTCTCCGGCCCCAATCAGGGCGGCAAGACCACCTTTGCCCGCACCTTTGGGCAGTTGCACTACCTGGCAAGCATCGGTTGCCCCGTCCCCGGCCGGAAGGCCCGGCTCTTCCTCTGTGACCGCGTGCTGACGCACTTTGAGAAGGTCGAGGACATCAAGAACCTGCGCGGCAAGCTGCAAGACGACCTGATCAGAATCCACGCCATTATCGAGCAATCTACCCCGCGCAGCATCGTGATCATCAACGAGATCTTTTCCTCCACGACCTTCAGGGACGCCCTGTTCCTCAGCCAGAGAATCATGGAGCGGATCGTCGAGCTGGATTGCCTGTGCGTCTGGGTCACTTTTGTGGATGAGATCGCCTCCTACAACGAGAAGACGGTCAGCATGGTGAGCTCGGTTGTCCCCGAGAATCCAGCCGTGCGCACCTTCAAGATACTGAGAAAGCCCGCCGATGGGCTCGCCTACGCCCTCTCGATTGCCGAAAAGCACCGCGTGACCTACCAGCATATTCTGGAGCGTGTCAGGCCATGAAGGCGTTCTTGATGTACCGGGACCGGGACTTTGACCCGGACGAGAAGCTGCCGCCGAACGCGGACGCGCTGATGCAGGACCTGGAGCTCAATACCCTCCTCGAGGCGATGGCCCGCGGCGACGAGTTCGTCTTTGCGATATGCAGGCAGGCGCTGCTGACGGGGCTGGACGACCCGGAGGCGATCCGCTACCGTCAGGACATACTGCGCGATTGTCTGAAGAATGCGGCGGTAGTCAGAGAGCTCTACCAGATCCCCATCGAGGCGATGGTGAACAAGCGGAACAGCTATCTGGGCATCTTTAGCATCCACTACGCCAGCGGCGTGCTGAGCAATGCCATACGCTTGCTGGAGATGTTTGTGGAGTTGCTCCGAAAGCTGCGCCGCATCGCCGATGAGCACGCCGAGAGCTTTCAGTCCGAGGGCTTTCGGAGGTTCTGTGCCATGATCGCCGGGGAGCTGGACGACGACTGTTTTGTCGTCGTCGACACGCACCTCAAGGCGCTGAGGTTCCGCGGAGGCGTTCTGCTCAGCGCCCAGTTGGGCCAGGGAAACGAGGGCACCGGCTATGTGCTTCGCAAGCCGCCTCGCAGGCAGGCCTGGGTGAAGGAGGTGTTGACGCCGAGGTCGCCGTCGTACGGCTTTTCCATCGATCCTCGAGATGACCACGGCGCCCGGGCGCTGTCAGAGCTGCGCGACCGGGGCATCGATCTCGTCGCTAACGCCGCTGCTCAATCCGCCGACCACATCGATAGCTTTCTCAAGATGCTCCGGATCGAGCTGGCTTTCTACATCGGCTGCCTGAACCTGTACGAGCGACTGACCGAGCTGGGAGAGCCGATCGCCTTCCCCGTGCCCGTAGACGCCGGCCGGCGCAGGCACTCCTTCACCGGGCTATACGACGCCTGCCTGGCGCTGACGATGAACGGCCGCGTCGTTGGCAACGACCTCTGCGCCGAGGACAAGGGCCTCGTCATCATCACAGGAGCCAATCAGGGTGGCAAGTCCACCTTCCTGCGCAGCATCGGCCTGGCGCAGCTGATGATGCAGTGTGGCATGTACGTGCCGGCAGAGTCCTTCTCCGCCAACCTCTGCGGCAGGCTCTTCACACACTTCAAGCGCGAAGAAGACACCACTATGAAGAGCGGCAAGCTCGACGAAGAACTCGCCCGCATGAGCACCATCGTCGACGAGATCCGGCCCGACTGCATGGTGCTGTTCAACGAGTCTTTCGCGGCAACCAACGAGAGGGAAGGCTCGGAGATCGCCCGGCAGATCGTGAGCGCCCTGCTCGAGGTGCGGGTCAAGATCTTCTTCGTCACCCACCTCTATACCTTTGCTCACGGCCTGTTTGAGAGGAGGCGGCAGGAGGTCACCTTCCTGCGGGCCGAGAGAGAGGAGGACGGCCACAGGACCTTTCGGCTGGTCGAGGGCGAGCCCCTCCAGACGAGCTACGGCGAAGACCTGTACGGCGAGGTGTTCGGCGCATAGCCGCGCCGGCGGCGCCGGTCCGCGCGAGGGGCGCCCCTGGCGGCCGGCCGGTCACAGGTCGTATGCCGGAGGCGCAGCTCAGCCCAGGATTTCGGCCGCGATGGCGGCATAGCCCCGGGCGGCGGCGACGACGTCCGCGAGGCGCACCCGCTCGTCGACGG
>JAIMBM010000331.1 GCA_023511475.1 Anaerolineae bacterium | reverse complement strand
CTTCCCCGCCACACAAGCGGCGGGGAAGGGAGGTAGGGGGGATGGGGCACTGCCCCTCGAATGCGTTAGCCCCGCCCGTGGGGCAACCTGTCCGCCCCTGAACGGGGGAGGAGTCAGGGGAGGGGGCGGCTCCCTCCGCGAGATGCTGCGCAGGCAATGGGCGCCTACGCTCGCCCCAGGCCACTTGTGGGCAATGGATAGCGCGCCCCCAAAGCGGTTCCGTACCGGGCGGGCGCGGGGCATGTGCCCCGGTAGCGAGCCGGCCAGGCTGGGGTAACCGCCAGTGAGGATGCTGGTGAGCCCGTGCGCCGGAGTCAGCGTGTGTGGCACGGGGCGTGCTGGCCGGAGGCAGCACTTGCGGAGGGTGAGCATGGAGAATGCCGAGATCGCGGGCATGCTGGCCGAAGCAGCCGTGCTGTTGGACGAGGCGGGGGCCAGCCCGCTACAGGTGGAGGCCTATCGCGCGGCGGCGGCGACGGTCGGCGGGCTCGACCGCCCCGCAGAGCGGGTCCTTGCCGAGGAGGGCGAGGAGGGGCTGAAGCGGCTGCCGCACGTCACAGACCGCATGGCGGCGGCCATTGAAGAGCTGGTCAGGACGGGAGCGCTCTCGCTCCTCGACCAACTCAGGGCCGATGTGGAGCCCGATCACGTCTTTGACGCGATCCGGGGGATCGGCCCCGCGCTCGCCAGGGGCATCCAGGAGCGACTTGGCATCGTCAGCATCGAGGAGCTGGAGAGGGCATCGCGCGAGAGCAGGCTGAGACGGATCCCTGGGATCGGCTCGACACGGGCGCGGCGCATCGAGCAGGCTCTGCGCGAGCGGCTGATTCGACACCCCGCGCCGCCTCCGGCCGACCCGCCACCTGTCGACGAACTCCTTTCGGTCGATCAGGAGTATCGAGAGAAGGTTGCGGCGGGCCAGGTCCACCGCATAGCTCCCGAGCGCTACAACCCGAAGCGGGAGGCCTGGCTGCCGGTCCTTCACACCGGCCGAGGCGCGCGCCGGTACAGCGCACAGCCTGCCAACACTCACCTCGCCCACAGCCTCCACACCAACCACGACTGGGTCATCCTCTACTACTCCGAGGGTGAACGGCAGGGCCAGGCCATGGTTGTCACAGAGATAGAGGGAGACCTCGCCGGCCGCAGGGTGGTGCGCGGGCGGGAGGAGGAGACGCGAGCCTACTATCAGAGGGAGGCGGTTCCGGCGGGGGGGGCCCTCTGAGGCCCTCGTGAGGAAGGGGGCCGGAGAGCCGGCTTTCCTGCCCCGCGCATTGCCCGCCTACAATCTGCAAGCACTGGAGCCCCCCGCCGGCAGGCGGTCCTGTGCCCGTCCTCCTTGCCGCTCCTCTCCTTCGCGTGTACACTCATGCCGATCACTTTACCGGAGCGTGCGAGCGTGCAATACATCGGTCTGCTGGGCCTCGGCCCTGTCCTTCGGGTGCTCTCTCTGGCAGGGCTCGGGCTCCAACAGGCGTACGGCGGGGCGGGCGATCCGGCGCGGATGGCCTCAGCCGGAGCAGCGGCCGTCACCGCCATCGTGCTCTGGCTGTATCTGAGCTGGCTCCTCGCGCGGCGCTCAGGGGTCGGCGGAAGGCGCGCCCTGACGGCGGACCTTCCCTCGTACCTGCCCTTTCTGGCGCTCGCGGGTTGTGCCCATCCGGCCGTGCGCGGCGACGCGGTCGCGGCCCTGTGGCTGCTGTGCGCAGGGACGGTGCTCTCCGCCCTGATCAAGGCCCGGGTGCTGGTCCGCTTTGGCAAGCCGTGGCCGGCTCCTGATGCGGCATCCCTGCGCTGGGCTATCTGGCCGATCCTGGTGCTGGGCTTCGTGCTTCGGCTGAGCCTGATCCGCGCCAATCGCTTCGTGGGGGATGAGGCCCTTTTCAGCCACTGGGGCTTGCTGATTGCGACCGGCAAGGATGTCGCCCTGAACAGCGAGATTGTGGACAAGCCCCCGGTCTTTTTCTACACCCTGGCCGTCTTTTTCAGGCTCTTTGGGCCATCGGAGGCCGTGGCGCGCCTGCCGAATATCCTGGCAAGCGCAGCCGGGATTGGCATCGTCTATGCAGCGGCGCGAAGGCTCTATGGCCTGCCTACGGCGGCGCTGAGTGCGCTCCTCCTCGCGCTCTCGCCGTTCGATATCCAGTCCGCACCTACCGCGTTCACCGATCCGCTGATGGTGGTGCTGACGAGCGCCTCCTGCCTCCTGGCGCTGCAGCGGCGCTTCCTGGCCGCGGGGCTAGCCATGGGCCTGGCGGCGATGACCAAGCAGACGGCCGTCTTTGTGCTGCCACTCCTTGCGCTGGCGATCCTGGCCAGCAGGAGCCAGAGAGGTCTGGGCCGGGCGGCACTGGCCCTCGGGGCCGGGGTGGGGATAGCGCTGCTGCCATGCATCTACTGGGACCGGGTGATCCGGGCGTCGTGGCCGAGCTTTGTGGAGGTGGGCTCGGCGCACTATGGCGAGTTCGGTCTGGCGGCGTGGGGCTCGTTCCTGCCGCGCCTGAGGGCCTGGCTGAGCGCGGCCGGCCTGCTCACGGCCTCCCCGCCGCTGAACGCACTCTTCCTCGGCGGGGTGCCGCTGTTGCTTGCCGTGGGGCTCTGGCGCCGCGGCCGGGGTCACGAGTGGCGCTACGATTGGGGGCTTGCCGGGTACGTCATCTGGTACTTCCTGGCGCATTCAGCGGTGAGCTTTCAGCTGTGGAACCGGTACCTCCTCGCGCTCGCTCCGGCAGTGGCGATTCTGCTGGCCCGAGTGCTGCTCCTGCCCATCCGGCTGCTCTCGCGGGAGCGGCAGCTGGCGCCCGGGAAGACGGCGTATGCCGCCCTCGTGCCGGTGTTCCTTGCGGCCTTGTTAGCAGGGCCGGTGCAGGTCGCCCTGAAGCACGGCTACCCGGTCGGTGGCGAGAAGGACACCTACCTGGGCATAGACGAGGTCGCTTCGTTCTTCAGGCAGAATGTCCCTGCCGGCTCGGTTGTCTTCCATCATTGGCTGGGCTGGCATTACTCGTTCTACATGTTCGATTTCCCGTACGAGTTCCAGTATTTCCCCGATAGCCAGCATCTCATCGAGATGGCCCGCCGGATACCGGACCGGGCCAAGTATCTGACCTTCCCGAGCTTTGCCCCCCGGCAAGAGGTCGAGCTCGCGCTCTGTACGGCGGGCCTGGAGCTGAGGGAGCTGCACCGCGTGCACCGCCCGGATGGGACGGTGTCATTCACCATCTGCCGGATCGAGGCGCGTTCCGGGGACTTGTCGCCGTGTGCTGCGCTTGAGGGACAGGCACCGGCAGAGCAAGGGCCTCCTCCCCCGGGTCGGTTCGCTGACCGACCTGGGGGAGAAGGCGCCGGGGGCGGGGTCGTGGCAGCGGCACCGATGAGCCTGGCTCCGGGGTGAACGGCACTCCTCCTGCCCTGCGCTTTCGCCGCATGGCCCAAAGCGTGGTATACTGCGGCGCGATGGGTTTCCTCTTGGGGATGCAACAGGAGCGTGAGGCTTGATCCCCCTGGCCAAGGCGACGAACCTGTGGCTGGTTGCCGCCGGCCTCTACCTGCTGGTGCCGATCCTGTGGGACCTGGCGGCCCGCTGGTCGGGGCGCTGGACCGGACGGCCGGCGGCCTGGCTCGGAGCGCTGGCACGTCCTCCTGTGGGCGAATGCCTGCGCGTCAGCGGGCGGCTCCTCCACAGCGTGGCCGTCCCCTACGCCATGCTGCTGGCCGGCATTGCGGACGCCCGCAGCCTGGGGGTCGCCGGGTTCCCGCGCTGGCCAGAGTTGCCCCTTGGGACCGTGGTGGGCCTCGGAGGAGTGCTCCTCGTCATGTGGTCCTGGGGTCGGGTTGCCGCAGTCAGCGACCGGCGGGGTCCGCGCCGCAGGCCGCTGTTGGAGCAGTGGGAGACTCTGCGCCTGCCCCACGGGTGGGTGCATTTGCTCTTCGACGTGCTATGTCTGCAGGGGAGTTGGGCCTTTGTGCGCGGGGCTGCAGTCAGGCTTGTGGGGCTCTACGCCGGCGTGTGGCTGGGGCTGGGAGCGACGGCCCTGGCCTGGATGCTGAGGCCCGGCCGGGCGGCGGCACTTGCCGACCCGGAGGCGCGGGCTCCCGCTCTCCTCTCGGCGAGCCTGGCTGTCGTGACCGGGCTGGCCTTCCTCCAGGCTGAGAACCTGTGGCTCTGCCTGGCTGTGCATGCCCTCGGGCTGCTGGCTGCCTCCCGCGCGGCGGCCGCCGCCTACGGAGAGGTGGGGTGATCAAGCCCGTCGACGCAGGCTGACGAGGCGCGGGCCCCGTCTGCCAGGGTGCATGGTCGGCATGGTGGCACGCACTCTCTCCGGGCACTATCTGAAAGCCCTGCCCCGGTGGCCTGGACAGGCGTCCTACCACATTGTCCGCAATGCGGAGTGGGGGCGATATCATCCTGACAGTCAGGCCTGCCGAATGCAGGTCTGAGCGGACACCCTGCGAAATGTGTCAGCGACGGGTGTAGCTCACCCTGGAGGCAGGCTTGTCTGTGCTGCTGCCCAGGACCTCCACCCCCGTGGCCCCTCCCCCAAGTCGGTCCGCAGGCCGACCTGAGGGGGCTCTTTTTCTGTGGGGTGTTTTTGGGGGGGGGGGGGGGGGGGGGGGGGGG
>JAIMBM010000330.1 GCA_023511475.1 Anaerolineae bacterium | reverse complement strand
CCATCCGGCAGGGCGGAAAGATAAAGCTGGTAGTTCTGGATCGCCTCATTTTTATGATTCAGGCGGCGCGCAGCCGCCGCCAGATAAAAGACCGCCTCCGCCTTGGTTCGAGCGGGCTGCGGCGCCTCTTTGACCTCCAGCCTCGGGTGCCGCCACACCGAGCTTCCGGTGATCGCCTTGCGGGTCGTCTCCTCCCAGTCCGAAGGTACGTAGCCTGGCCTGGGGTCCCAGTCCGCTGTGAGAACAAGAGCCTTCATGCGCTTTCTCCTCCGGGCCGTCCGCTTGAGGCCGCGGCCGGCCTGATTGCCTGCCTGGTGCAGACGTGTGCAACGCAGTACAAGGAAGATGCGGCCGCCGCGCGCACAGTTGCGCTGCGCCCGCACTTTACCACATCGGGTCCGAGGCCGGAGCACGCGGCACACGACCGCTTTTCCGTCCGGGGCATGCTCCCATCGGCTAGACGCGCTGGCAGGACTCGCGTTCGATCAACGCCGGCGGCAGCACCACGTCTCTGACGCCGGGCTCACCATTGATCAGCGCCAGCGCCATCTCCATGGCGCGTTGGCCGAGGGCGTACTTGGGCTGGGCGACCGTGGTCAGCGGCGGGAAGAGGTGCGCGGCAATGGCCACATCGTCGTAGCCGATGACCGAGACATCCTCGGGAACGCGAAGGCCGGCCCGGTGCAGGGCGGTGAGCACACCAACGGCCGTCATGTCGTTGTAGCAAAAGATCGCCGTAACCGGCAGACCCCGATGCAGCAGCTCGTTGGCCGCCTGCATGCCCCCATCCGGGCGGCCATTCCCGACGAGCACCAGCTCCGGCGGGATGTCGGTTCCCGCCTCGGCGAGGGCTCGACGGCAGCCCTGCAGGCGGATGCCGCTTGCCCGAGCCCAGATGGGCCCAGCAATGTAGGCGACCCGCCGATGCCCCAGGCTCGCCAGGTAGCGCCCGGCGAGCTCGCCGCCGTGCAGGTCGTCGATGATTACCGAGTGGATATAGTCGCCCGCCGCCTGATTGTTGATGAGGACGATCGGCACACCCGCCCCACGCAGGTGTGCCAGATACAGGCTACCCACGCGCGAGGAGGTGACGATGATGGCGTCGACCCGCTTCTCCCGTAGGGCACGGACTGTCTTCAGCTCGCGCTCGGGCTCCGAGTTCGAGTTGCAGAGGATGGTGTTGTACTGGCAGCTCAGGGCCGTCTCCTCAATGCCCTGCACCACCTCACCGATGAAGGGGTCGGTGATGGTGGTCACCACCAGGCCGATGGTGCCGCTGCGGCGGGTCACGAGGCCGCGGCCGAGGGCACTTGGGGAGTACCCCATCTCGTCGGCCAGCCGCCGGATGCGCGCCTTGGTCTCGGTGCTGATGAGCGGGCTATCGGACAGCGCCCGTGAGACGGTGGAGTGGGAGACCCCAGCCACCCGGGCGATGTCTTTGATAGTGACCGATACGCGACCCATCGCCTGCCCTGCACACGTGTGCGGCTCACGGCCCGCAAAAGGCCCCACCCGGGGCCACAGACCATCCTGTCTGAATTATACAGCCTCTGGGCCGCATGTGTCAAGGTCACTTTTCCAGAGCGCCACTTTCGCAGGCTGCTGGCTGCCGTGGTATACTCTGCACCGTTTGCAATCCAGCCAACGTGGAGGACTCTACGTGCAAGCACCACGCCGCCAGCAGCCATCCGCAGTCCCGCGGGTACAGCTGCAGCCTGGCACCGTCCTGCGCCTGCTGTACTTCCTCTTCTACGGGAGCATGGCCTGCTGGGTCCCGTTCTTCGGCGTCTACCTGCAGCAGGTCGGCCTCTCGGGCGGGCAGATCGGGTTGATCGCCAGCCTCCGCCAAGCCGCGGTGCTCGTCAGCCAGCCCATCTGGGGTGCCGTTGCCGATGTGCGTGGCCGTCGGGAGCTGCTGCTTTCCACCATGCTCCTGGCCGTGCTGATCCTCCCCGGCTACATCTGGCCCGGCGGATTCTCTTTCCTCCTCATCTGGACGCTTCTCTTCGGTCTGCTGACCAACCCGGTCGGGGCGCTCATCGACAGCCTCGTCCTCGATCACCTGCAGGAACGGCCGGACACCGCCTTTGGCAAGGTGCGGGTCTTCGGCGCCATCGGGTGGGCAACCGCCTCGCTGCTCGCCGGGCGCGCCCTCTCCGGCCGGGACCTGCGCCTGGGCTTCGCCCTGGCCGCATCCTTCATGCTGGCAGGATGGCTCGTCGCCCGCTGGAATACACTGCCCACCCGCCGGGCGACGGCCTTGGGTGGCACCTGGCACGGCGCCAGCACGGTGCTGGCCGACCGGCGCCTCCTCACTCTTCTGGCGCTGATCGTGGTGGCGCAGCTCGGCATGGTCAGCATCATCACCTTCTACCCAGTATACCTCGCCGGCCTCGGCGCACCGGCGCAGCTTCTGGGGCTCGCCTTCACCCTTCAGGGGTTCAGCGAGATGCCTCTGTACCTGGGAGCGGCGGGCATCATCCGACGCCTCAGCGCCACCCGGGCGGTTGCGCTGTCTTTCTTCGTCGCCGCCGCAAGGGTCTTCCTGTACTCGGTCATCCACGTGCCGGGGCTTGCCGTGGCCGTAGAGGCGGTGCATGGCCTCTGCTACGCCCTCTTTCTGGTGGCCGCGGTGGATTACGTCAACAGCATCGTGCCCGCCCAGTGGCGAGCTACCGGGCAGACCCTCCTTGGCGCAGCGTACTTTGGCGCGGGTGGCATCCTCGGAAATGCCTTCGCCGGCCACCTGTAC
Organism: Anaerolineae bacterium; assembly: GCA_023511475.1. Taxonomy (GTDB): domain Bacteria; phylum Chloroflexota; class Anaerolineae; order SpSt-313; family SpSt-313; genus SpSt-313. The sequence continues at coordinate 1,896 of JAIMBM010000330.1, read as the reverse complement.
GACCGGTTGGGTGTTCAGGGGATGTTTCGGGTGAACGCCGCAGTGGTTCTCGCAGCAGCAATCCTCGCGCTCCTGCTCCTGCGGCCACCTGTGCGGACGCCGTCCGTAGAGGCCGGCTCGGAGTCCTGAGCACCTGCACATCCGCTGCATGGGACCGGAGCACAGCCCACACGCCGGACGTGGCCGGCCCATCGCGCCGCTGTCGACCCCTACAGACACCAATAGGGCCAGGCTGTGACGCCCGGCGCACTGCGGCCAGAGTCGCAGGGCGGCGATGGCAGACCGCCGACGTCGTCTCTCGGATCGGCTCTCAGCCGCTCAACGTCGGCTGAGCGGGCTCACTGTCACCCGGCGCCAGTATGGGCGACCTCGTACCGGCCCTGCACGCCCTTCACCGGCGCCCCGCGGATGCGGTAGAGCGCGCCGAACATCGAAGCAAGCCGCTGTGCCTCCTGGGGATAGCGGTCGATGAGGTTGATCCTCTCCTTGGGGTCCTCGATCAGGTTGTACAGCTCGTCCGGCTGCCCCTCGGGCCGGCGGATGTAGCTCCAGACCTTGTCTCTGATGACGCGATCCGGTGCCTCGTGATATCCGCTGATGATGGCCGGACGGACCTCGCTGACCTCCCCGCGGATCAGCGGCAGCAGGCTCCGGCCGGGCAACGCTTCGAGGTTATTGCCGAGCCCGATAGCATCGAGCAGCGTGGGCAGGACGTCGTGGAAGGAGGCGAGGGCATCGAGACGCTGCCCGCCGTACAGGCCACGGGGAAAGCGGATCATGAACGGTACCTTGAGCAGCTCGTTGTACAGCCGGTCGCCTCCCTTGAGGAATTTGCCATGATCCGCCAGCGGGTGCCCGTGGTCGGCGATGAGGAGGATGAGCGAGCTGTCGTACAGCCCGAGCTGTTTCAGCCGGGCGAGCAACACACCGATATAGTGGTCCACGTAGGCGCACTCGCCGGCATACAGGCCACGGATGTAGGCCATCTCCTCGTCGCTGAAATGGGCACTTGCGGGGCCGCCCGGCGGTAGGATCAGCCTCTTGCCGCGGTAGCCCGGATCGGTGAAGCGATCGAACTCGCGGGGCGGAGTCCAGGGCTCGTGCGGGTCGAAGGAGTCGACCCAGAGGAAGATCGGCTGCTGTGAGGCGTTCGCCGCCGCCCAGTCCCCGGCAAGGCGAACCAGGCGGGCGCAGTAATGGTCCTCAGCCGTCTCGAACTCTTCCACGTTCTTCAGGGCAGTCTCTACGATGCGGCGCCACTCGGGTGTATAGGTTTCCTTACAATAGTCCTCGAGCTTGAGCCGGCGGAGCGGCGCGGAGCGATAGTTATCGTACTCCTGGCCGCGCACCCACTCCCACACGCGGAATCCCCGGTGCAGGTTCATGCCCGGCTTGAAGTAGTGGTAGCAGTCGGTGAATAGCGCCGTCAGGTAGCCCTCGTCGCTCAATAGCTCGGCGACCGAGCGGTCCTCCGGCGCCAGCGGCTGCCAGGGCCGGTTCACGAGGGTGCGCTCGCCAGTCAGCCAGCAGGTCCGCACGGGGATCGTAGGCAGCCCCTCGGGGTAGCAGTTGTCGAAGACAACGGATTCTCGCGCCAGGGCGTCCAGGTTGGGCGTCGGGCAGGGGGAATTGGGGTTGTAGAAAGAGACGTGATCCTGCCGGAAGGAATCGAGCACGATAAAGATGACGTTTGGGCGTGTGATGGGCATGGTGAGCTCCTCCTGACGGCAACTCGACCCGGGCAATGTGGCCAGGGCACTTCGCCGCAGCCCCGATTGTAGCCCAGGAACCGATGGGTGGCAAGAGCCCGGTCCAGCCAGGCGTGGCGCAGGCCCGTCTGTGCCGCCGCTGATGCAAAGACCCCCTCCCCTCTTGCTCCCCTCCCCGGGCGGACGC
>JAIMBM010000033.1 GCA_023511475.1 Anaerolineae bacterium | reverse complement strand
CTGAAAGAGAGGAAAAGCCCGTTTGGGATTGAAACTTGGGCCAGTGCGACCTGAGCCAGGAGGAACCGGGCGGCTCTGAAAGAGAGGAAAAGCCCGTTTGGGATTGAAACGCTCGCAGGGTCCCTTGCGGGCCGAGGCGCACCGAGGCTCTGAAAGAGAGGAAAAGCCCGTTGGGGATTGAAACGCATGCCGCGCGGACCGCGCACGCGGTAGGCGTCGAGATCCGCAGCCTTCACGACCCCCTCCGCCAAGCAGAGGCTGACGGCTTTCGTCCCATCCACAGGGCTGCCGCCTCCGAGGCTGACCAACACATCGGGCTTGGCCTCGCGCGCCTGTGCAGCGGCCGCGATGACATCCTCTCTGGGCACATGCTGCGTCATGGGATAGAAGACACCGACACAGCGCGGCCCCAGCAGCTGCTGCACTTGCCTGAGAAGGTCGGTTTTGGTGGCGACTGTCATGCCAGTGATGAGGAAGGCACGCTGACATCCCCCAAAGTTGGCGCCTGTAGGGGCCGGGGGTGGGGGCTCGCCCTATGGAATGCCAGCAAAGAGGTGGGGGTCCCGGCGGTCGTCCGCTGCCGGAAGGGGCTGGGCCAGGTTAAAGTACTCAAAGCCCAGCAGATGATGCCTCTCCGGCTCCGGCAGCTGGAAGAGTCCGATCAGCTCCGGCTCCACGCCGGGCCCGTAGCAACGCGCCGCCTCGATCTTCCGGTCGGTGAACAGACACACATCCCGCCGGGCCGCGATGGCCGCATCGGGAGTGCCCGCACCCGAGATATCCGCCAGACGCAGGAGGCCCCGCGGCAGCCCAAAGTAGTACAGCTTGCTGGGCAGGAAGGGCTCGGGACCGCAATCCCGCGGGAACTGCTGCACATCTCCGGCCGCACCAAAGGCCTGCGTCGTCAGCTCGCCGATGAGCACATGGTCGGGATGGCCGTCGATCCCGTCCGGCCCAAAGGTTATGACCACCTGCGGCCGAACCGAGCGGATCAGCCGGACCAGACCGCGCACCGCCTCCAGAACTCTCGCCCTCGCCAGGGTCCCGGGCCCGAGGGCTATCCGGCCAGGGGGGCCAGAATCCCGGTAGCCGAGGAAGTGGACCGCGCTCACACCCAGGCGTGTGCAGGCGCAACGGAGGTCATGCTCCGCCTGCGCGGCGCGTTCCTCCGGAGAGAGTTCCCCGGCCGCCGGGCCTATCTGGCCGCGGGTCGCACAGGCCACCTCCACGCGTACCCCCGCCTCGGCATGGCCAGCCAGAGTCCCCGCGATGGCCAGCTCGTCGCCGGGGTGCGCAATGACTGCAAGAAGCGCCAGCCCTTCCATTGCCAGTAACCTCCCGCCCGCCAGCGGCAATCGCCGTGCCAGGCTCAGGGCGCAGCGCCCCCGGCCAGGGGCGGTACATACGTAATGTGCAGCGTAGCCGCCGACCCTACGCCGGACCTGCCGGCAACCCACTCCTGCGCCACGGCATCACGCCAGCCGACCGCGCCGCCGTTGGGCATGATCAGAAGCGTGAGGTTGTTTCCCGGCCGCCAGTTCGGGCGATCGAAGAGCTCCTGCAGCACCACCCTCAGGTCAGGCGAGCGATACGTCTCCCCTGCCGACCAGGGCCGGTCAATCAGCCAGCGCACACCCACCGAGGTCAGTGCCCGGGCCGTCACGCACTGTTGGTGACGGCCAAAGTCGCGGGCGGAATCCGTGGCCTGGGCATAGATTGTGACGTCGGCCTGCCCATGCTGCCTCCCGACGCCGGGATAGCCCGAGAGCTCCAGCCATGCACTGGAGACGTACGCCTGCCCGGGCACCGGTACCCCGCGGAAAAGCAGGCCGGCCGCGTACTCCGAGCCGTCGGTGTACCGGCCCAGCCTCACAAAGGGCTCGTGACGCTGGCGCCTCTCGCCAATCGCCGCATGGACATCATCCGCAGGATGGCTCGTGACCATAGACGCGAGGTACTGGGGCACCGCCTCCACCCCCCGTACGGCAACTCCTGCCACGCATGCATCCCCGGCCCGTGGGACAAAGGCCAGGTCCAGCAACGGCTCCTTTTCCGGCTGATAGGTGACGGTCACCTCACGCGTGATAACATGGGCCACGCACGGCCCGGCCACCGCCCACAAGTCCAGCCCCTCAATGAGCGGCTGGCCATCTGCCATGACGTCAAAGACCCGCTGCCCAGGCCCGCTGGCCTCGAGCTCGGCAAAGCATAGCTCAACCTGGAGACGGGCCTGGTAGAGGCCAGAGCCAAGCCAAAAACGATAGTGGAAGGGCGCGCCATCCACGCTGGCCCGCTGGTGACGAAAAACCTCCTGCCCTCCATTGCTCTCGGCGCCCCGTATGGGCTCGCCGGCCGTGAGCACCCGCGTGGGCCCCACGTAGCCATACGAGCCGGGATAGTAAGCACGGTCGGCCTCCCAGAGGCAGCCTTCACCCTGCGGAAAGGGATTGCTGCTGCCGGCGTTAAGGCAGCGGCCATAGGGCAGGCACTGATCGGCCGAGCGCAGCGGCGGCAGGCCGCGCCCGCCATCGGCCACGACGCGGTACCACAGGAAGTCGCCCGACCGGCTCGGGCCCGGCGCCTGCCACTGGACGAGGTTCAGACCGGGAAGCACCGGCAGCGGAGGCGTCCGTGCACCCTGCCCATCGGGCCACGATAGCCTCTGCAGGTCGTACTCGACCACGACGCTCTCCGCCGGCGCCGTCCCGCCGATCAGCACGCCGAGAGGGATCACAGCCCTGGGAACGGCCAGGGCTGGCTGCGAGATCACCTCAATTTCCGGCGGCCACTGAGGCGGAAACGTAGAGGCCTCGAGAGACCGCACGGCCTGCCCCGCCGCAAGCGCCGGGCGAGCCTCTGAGAGGGAGGCCAGGGTTGGTGGAGCGAGGGACATCTCTACCGTCTCCAGAGTGCCGTGCGGCACATCCGGGAATGGCGACGCAGCGCTGTGGGTTGGCGCCACCATCGGCTGCGGTGGAGCCGGGGTGGCCGCGGGTCCGGCGGGCGTCGGTGTAGACGGCGCTGTCGCCGCCTCCGTGTCGACAGCGGGCGTGCCGGAGCATCCCGATGCCTCCTGCAAGACGCCAGGCACCATCCGTGCCTGCACGATGGCCGGACACCCCTGCAGCACGGCCAGGGCAGCCAGGGGAAGCAGCAGCCCTCGCAGGCTAGGGTGCATCGCAGGGCATCCTCCTCTATGGCTTGCAACGCCATATGGCAGACCGGGCCACGTTCCCCGCGCCATCCCAGGCGGTTGAGGCCCAGTCCTCGCGTGGTGCCGGTCCCTTCCCGCTGCCCAGACGTCCCTCTCCCCTTCTACTCAGCAAGAAGTGTGCCAGATATCATGGTTTATGTACAGTGTGTCCCCCTCCCGCCCGGCAGGGCCTGCTACTCTGTGGCCTACTTTTTGCTGGCATGCGGCGGGTGCATCCAAGATGCGTCACCGCCTGGCTGCAGCCGGGTGTTCTGCTGAGCCGCAGCCCGGCCCCAGCCCAGGACGGGGGTCCCGCACCGGGCTCGTGCGAAGCGTAGAGCCCGGTTGCCGTCACGGCGCCCCTGGCAGGCTGTCTGACTGCGAATCCGCTGACGGATCTTGGGTGCACCCCATGCGGCAGCCCGCTTGCATAATCGCAGTTTTTCTGGTATCCTGAAGCTGTGCACCTGTAACGAGTCAAGAGTTGATAGGCGCAGGGGAGGGCGCATCGACGGCATCAAGGCCGCACCAGAAGCGAGGTCTCCCCCGCCCGCGCTGCAGGTGCCACGCAGAGGTAATCAAGGTCTCCGATGACACTCGAACTAATCGTCATCCTCCTTCTGGTCATCGCCAACGGCATCTTTGCCGGCACAGAGACGGCCCTGGTCTCCTCCCGGCGCTCACGTCTGGAAGCCCAGGCCGAGGAGGGCGATCGGCGGGCGCAGACGGCGCTCAAGCTCCTTGAAGAGCCGGGCACTTTCCTCTCGACAGTACAGATTGGTATCACCCTCGTCGGCACGCTGGCCGGCGCCTTCAGCGGTGCCACTATCGTCGCACGCCTGGCCCCCGCCCTGGCCGGGCTGCCCGTGATTGGCCCGTGGGCTCCGACCGTCGCCCTGGCGCTCGTTGTCCTCGCCGTCACCTATCTCACCCTGATACTCGGGGAGCTGGTGCCCAAACGGATCGCCCTGGCCCATGCCGAGTCGATCTCTCGTGCCATGGCCCCTGCCATGAAGGGGCTCGCTGCGCTGGCCCGACCGCTCGTCTGGATCCTGCGAACCTCGACCGATGCCGTGCTGCGGATACTCGGCCTACACGCGGAGGAGCCGCCCCCTGCCAGCGAGGAGGAGATCAAGTACCTGATGGCCGAGGGAGCGCGCGTGGGGGTCTTTGCCGGCACTGAACGCGAGCTCGTAGAGAGGGTCTTCCGCTTCGCCGATCTCAGGGTTGGCGAGCTGATGCGCCCGCGCTCTGAGGTGGTGGGGATCGAGATCAACATGCCGGCGGACCAGGTCCGCAGGATCGTGGAGGAGTCGACCTACTCGCGATTCCCGGTGTACCAGGGCAGCCTGGACAACGTCCTCGGCATCGTGCATGCCAGGGACATCCTCGTCCAGAGCGATGCGCTCGATCTGCGCAGCATACTGCGCCAGCCCCTGTTCGTCCCCGATAGCCAGCTGATCTCGGCCACCCTGCGTGCCTTTCAGATGACCCACTCCGCGATGGCCATCGTCATCAACGAGTACGGCGAGACGGAGGGCCTGATCACCCTCGAGGACGTGCTCGAGCAGCTCGTCGGCGAGATCGAGGACGAGTACGATCGGGTGGAGCAGGCCGTGGTCCGCCGGGAGGATGGATCACTCCTCGTCGATGGGCTGCTCCCGGCGGATGACCTGCGCGACCTGCTGGATGTCGAGCACCTGCCGGGCGAGGAGCAGTATCAGTTCAACACCGTCGCCGGGTTCGTGGTAGCCCAGCTCGGGCGCCTCCCCCGCGTGGGCGACCGGATCGTGTCCAACGGCCACAGCTTTGAGGTCGTGGACATGGACGGGCGGCGCATCGACCGCGTGCTGATCATCCCCCAGCCCAAACCTCTCGAGGGTGAGGATAGCTCCACCGGGCAAGCGTCGCGGGGCTGATGCCGGAGTCCGCCTGCCCGCTGCTAGCGCCGCGCCATGGCCATGGCGGCGGCGGGCTGCGGCGCAGGCAGCTGCGGCACATCGACCCATTGCTGCAGCCTATGGCTCTCGAGGATGGCCTCGACCAACGTGATCTGCACCAGGCCATCGTAGAAGGTCGGGTAAGTCGGCATGTCGTGCAGCGGGCTCTTCCCGGCACGGATGAACCCGTAGATCTCCGCAAAGAGGTTCCGCAGCGCGTCTGACCAGCCCTCAGGATGCCCCGCCGGGAGGTAGGAGCCGACGAGGGATTCGACGTCGAGCAGCGCCGGGTCGCGCGGGAGGACCTGGTTGGGCCGGCCGCGCTGGCCGTACCACAGCTCATCGGGATAGTCCTGATTCCAGGCCAGCGAGCCCTCGCTGCCGTCGACCTCAATCCAGAGACGGTTCTTGCGCCCCGGGCTGACCTGCGACACCACAAACGAGCCCGTCGCACCGCCGTCCAGGTCTATGAGCACGGAGGCATAGTCCTCTGTGCGCACCTCCACGGCCTCCCTCGGGCCCTCCGCCGCCGCGAACGCCTCCACCTCTCGCTCCACCGGCCTGAACCGGATGGGCACCACCGTGGCCAGCCGGCCCATCACCCGGGTGATACGCTGGCCCGTGACCCACTGCGCCAGGTCGCACCAGTGGGAGCCGATGTCGGCCAGAGCGCGGGAGGGGCCGCCCTGCTCCGGCAGGACCCGCCAGCTATAGTCGGTGGCGTAGGTCATCCAGTCCTGCAGATAGGAGCCGTGCACGAGCCTCACCTGACCGATATCGCCTCGGGCGATCATGGCCCGCATCTGGCGCACGAGGGGATAGCCCCGGTAGTTAAAGTTCACCGCATTCACCAGCCCCGTCGCCCGCGCCTCCTCGACCAGCTGTCGCGCCTCGTCCGACGTGACAGCCAGCGGCTTCTCCGACACCACGTGCTTCCCGGCCCGGAGCGCATGCAGGTTGATCTCAAAGTGCAACCGGTTGGGCGTCGCGTTGTGCACGACCGTCACCCGGGGGTTGGCCAGGAGCCGGCAGTAATCACCGCAGGCTTCGGGGATGCCCATCTGGTCAGCCTTCTCCCGCGCACGCCGCGCGTCGCTCTCGGCCAGAGCGAGCACCTCGACGTATCCCAGGCGCCGAAGCGCCTCGACGTGAGCGGGACCCACAAACCCCGCGCCTATGAGCCCCACACGGATCATGTTCATCCTACACCCACCACGCCTGTGCTGGCGTTTCGCTCAGCACGATTTCCCGCAGAAAGGCGACTGCCTTGGCGAACCCTTCGTTTATTGAGGCCAGGGCGTCCTCGTGCTCGATGCTCAGCACATAGTCGTAGCCAAAGGTCCGCAGAGCGCTCACGATCTGGCGCCACTCGAGCAGCGAATGGCCGTACCCCACAGTCCGAAAGACCCACGAGCGGTGCGGAATGTCGGAGTACGGCTTGGTATCCAGCACGCCGTTGATCTCGGTGTTCTGACGGTCAATGGCGGTGTCCTTGGCGTGCACGTGGTAGATGGAGCCCTCCAGGCTCTTGATCGCGGCGACCGGGTCGATGCCCTGCCAGTAGAGATGGCTGGGATCCAGGTTGGCGCCGATGACCGGGCCGACCTCGGCCCGCAGGCGGGTCAGCGTCGCGGGGTTGTAGACCACAAAGCCCGGATGCATCTCGATGGCGAGCCTCACCCCATGGTCCTGAGCAAAGCGGCCAAGCTCCTGCCAGTACGGGACAACGACCTCGGTCCACTGCCAGTTGAGGATGTCGGGGTAGTCCGGGGGCCAGGCGGCGGTGACCCAGTTCGGGCGCCGGTCCTCCGGGCCGCCGCCCGGACACCCAGAGAAGCAGCAGACGACCGGCACGGACGTCGCCTGCGCCAGGCGGATGGTCTTGCGGTAGACCTCGTCGTGGCGGGCTGCCAGATCGCGGTTGGGGTGGATGGGATTACCGTGACACGAGAACGCACTGATGATGAGGTTTCGGGCCCGGAACTCGCGGAGGTACGCCTCGCGCGCCTGCTCGCTCTCCAGAAGCGAATCGACATCAATATGCTTCGAGCCCGGATAGTTGCCGGTGCCGATCTCGACCGCGTCCAGGCCGGCATCGACACAGAGCTCCAGCATGTCCTCGAGGGGCAACTGGCCGAACAAGGCATCGAAGATGCCTATCCTCATGCTCCCTGCCTCCCGTCAAGTCCTCTCGGTTTCGGGGCCGAGAGGCGTGGCCGATTGTGGCCCGGGAGCGAGTCTAGCACCGAGGCAGGGGCATGGCAACCGGAATCGACTCTGGGCTCCTTCTACCTCACGCGACGCTCCGACCAGGGCGGCCCGCTGCGGCGTGGGATGACGCCGAGCACCGGCACCCCGCGCACCGTCAGATCGCTCGGGTCGCGTACGCTGTCGTCCAAATACTCCAGGAAGAAGGCCAACGCTATCCCCGCGAGGAGCCCCAGACCGGTCCGCAGAGGCACCTCAACCCGGCTGCGCAGGCTTACCCCTATGGGTGAGATGGCAGGAGGATCGATGAGGTGCATAACGACCGGGGTGCCGACCTGTCGCAGCTGCTCAAAGTAGGGTGCGCGGCCTTCGCTCAGAACCGTGGCCGTCGCCCTCGCCAGCACCTCCAGCTCCTCGAGATCGCCCCAGGTCAAAGAGACGGTGAGGATACGGTGCAGCTTGCCACCTGTGGTCGAGCCCTGTACCGTCCCGGGGCCGAGTTCGCGCGCCAGCCCCTTCCGGGCCGCCTCCTGAGCCACAGCCTCGGCGATCTCGCGGCTCCTCACAACCTCGGCAAGGTCATCGATCAGGTACTCGGCCGTCAGCCAGGTATAGTACCGGTCGTAAGTGTAAGATCCGCCCTCGGCCTGCTCCGGCACCACACCCACGCTAAAGCGCATGGTAGCGACATATCCCGGCGCCTGCGGCGCACGCCCTCGCAGAAGGCTCACAACCAGGACCAGGACCGGCAGGCCCGCGATCAGCCACAGCCAGCGCCAGGCAATGCGCACGTACTGCCGTATCTCCACGATGCTATCCTCCGCCACATTATCCCGGTCACCTCAGGCGCGCCAGAAGCGGCGGGCCCAGGATGAGCAATCCGACAATCAGCGCCGCCAGAGCCGTCAGCAGCACGGCCCCGGCAGCGATATCCTTCGCCCGACGGGCCAGCGGGTGAAAGGTCGGCGAAGCCAGGTCGGTGAGCGCCTCCAGCGCCGAGTTCAGGAGCTCGGTCGCCACGACCAGGCCATAGGTCAGCACGATGATCGCCCACTGCTCTGCGGACAGGCCCAGGTACAGCCCCAACGCCGTAACCCCGACGACAAAGGCCGCCTGAATCCGCACGTTAGGCTGACACTTCCAGGCCTCAACCCAGCCCCTGAGGGCGTGGCCAAAGCGGGCGATGAGGCGACGCGAGTCGCTGAGCCCACATCCCTCCCTCGGCGGAGCCATCACTCTTCCTTCTCTGGGTATTGGATTCTGGGATGGAAGATGCTCTTCAGCACACCGCTGAAGGCCTGACGGATCTGGTCCAGGTCACGCAGGGTGAGGTTACATCGGTCAAGCTGACCGGTGATCAGCTTGTCCTGGATGAACTGGTGGATGATCTGATCCATCTCTTGCGGCGTCGCCGGCCGCTTGGCGCGCACGACCGCTTCCACATCGGCGAGCATGACGATGGCCGCTTCTTTGGTGTCGGGCACCGGCCCGGGGTACCGGAAATCGCCCTCGTGGACTTCGCCGTTGACCTGCTTGTTGGCGATCTGATAGAAGAATCCGGCGAGGCTCGTGCCATGGTGCTGCGCGATGATATCCTGCACCCGCTCGGGAAGGGCATACTGGCGCGCAAGAGCCACCCCATCCTGGGTGTGGCTGATGATGATCTTGGCGCTCGTCTTCGGGTCCAGACGGTCGTGGGGGTTGAGGCCGTCGGACTGGTTCTCGATGAAGAAGTAGGGGCGCAGCGTTTTGCCGATGTCGTGGTAGTAGGCGCCCACGCGCGCGAGGAGCGGGTCCGCGCCCACCAGCTCGGCGGCGCGCTCGGCCATGTTGGCGACGATGATCGAGTGATGGTAGGTGCCGGGCGCGTTGAGCAGGAGTTGCCGGAAGAGAGGGTGCGTCGGCCGCGCCAGCTCGAGAAGCTGAAGCGAAGTCGTGATCCCAAAGGCCCGCCCTACAAAGGCGTATCCGGCAAAAGTAAGGCTCGCCGAGAGCGCACCGTTCGCTACGCTCACGCCCAGCAACTGTAGGAGCGCCGTCGTATCGTAGCTGCGCTCGACCAGCCCAAAAGCCGCGAGGCTCACGATGTTGGCCAGCGCGACCAGGGCGCCCGCCCGGGTAAAGTAGTGTAGCTGCTCCATGTGCCACAGCGCCAGCGAGCCGACCAGCGACCCGGCCAGCGTATACACCGCAAAGTCCAGCGAGCCGCCCGAGACAAAGCCCACGAGCACACTCACGAGCACACTGAGGATCGCCCCAAGCTGGACGTTCACCAGCACGCTGCACAGCATAGCCAGCGCCGCGCCGGGGAAGAGATACCGGATCAGTGTGTGCCCCGGCACCATGAGGCGTGCCATAATCGCCGCGGCCAGGAGGCTCAACGCCAGGAGAAGCAGGCGCCGCGGGCGGTACCACAGCTCGGGCTGGGACCGGTGAATGTAGGCAATGAGCAGGGCGACCAGCAGGCCGACGAGCAGGGCCGTGCCCACTGCCTGCGACAGGCCATCGTCGGCCCTGCGGAGGCCGAGCGCTTCCAGCTCCTCAAGGTCCAGAGGGGTAACCAGCTCCCCTTCGCGCACGACGATCTCACCCTGCTTGAGGCTGTGGCTTACGGGGAGGACGCGGTCCCTCGCCTGCTGCCGCCGCTCCTCCGTGGTCGCCTCGTCGTAGAGGCTGTTAGGGACCAGCAGAGCCTGCACCAGAGCGACGACAGCCTCAGTGGCGGCCGGCGAGAGCGACTGGCTCACCATGGCCCCGACACGCCGCTGCGCGTCGGTCAGCTCTCCCTGGCGGATTTCGTTGCGCATCGCCTGCTCGAGGATGGTGTGCACGTCGGTCACGACGGCGCTCCAGGAGACGCTGTCGAGGCTGAGGATGGCATTGATCGCCGAAGGGGAAAGGCGCAGACCATCGATGGCCTGGATGGCCTCCCTGCGCTCCTCGGGGGAGAGATAAGGGTCCGCACGCAGGGCTGTGAGATACTCGGTGAGGCCCCGTGCCTGAGCGAGCTGTCGGCGCACAATCTCCGGATCAGGGGCGGTATAGACGGGAGCGACCTGCCGGGCCGCTTCTTCGCGTTGCTTCTCGGTGAGGTACTCACTCACAAAGGTGACAGACCGCGGTGCGAGGATACGCCGCGGCGCCACCTCGCCAACCTGGAGATCCACACTGTCGGGCTCGAGGCGTAGAAGCAGTACCCCGCTCACCGACACGGTCAAGAGGAGCGAGAGGAGGAGGATGCCAAGCCGTGTCCGCCACGGCGGCAAGGGCACACTTGGCGAGGCATTCGCATTCGCGAACGAGATGCCGCCGGACCTTTCTGTCATGGCGCTCTCAGAAGGCAGCGATGGCTGGCGTCTGCCCGCCGGGCGGGGCACTAGCGGGCACCTAGCAACTCCCTGACCACCTGGTTCACCAGCGAGCCCTCTGCGCGGCCCTTCAGGCGGGGCATGAGCACGCGCATAACGGCGCCGAGGTCACCCGGTCCTTTGGCGCCGACCTCGCTGATGGCTTCCCGTGCCGCCGCCTCGATCTCTTCTCGCGACATCTGCTGCGGCAGATACTCCATCAGGACGCGCAGCTGCGCCTCTTCCTGCTTCACCAGGTCCTCCCGGCCGCCGGCACGGAAGGCCTCGATCGACTCACGCCGCTGCTTGACCTGCCGGGCGACGACAGCCTGGACCTCGCTGTCGTCAAGGGGATGTTGCTTCTCCACCTCCTCGTTGACGATGCCCGCCCGCAGCAGGCGAAGCGCGACCAGACGGTTCTCGTCCCGGTCGCGCATGGCCTGCTTCAGGTCGGCAGACAGCTTGTCCTTTAGAGCCATTGGCAGCCATCCTGCTCATGAGCCCATAGTTGGGCCTGCCAGGGTCGGCCCCGGGCTCCTAATCCCTCATGCTCTTGCGCGTCTGCTTGCGGCTCTTGCGTCGCTTGGCCGCTTTCTTCTTCTTGCGCAGCACGCTCGGCTTCTCGTAGAAGCGGCGGCGGCGAACCTCCGAGAGCACGCGATCCTGCTGGACCTTCTTGTTGAACCGCTTGAGGGCGCTCTCAAAGGATTCGTTCCGCTCGACGATCACCTGCGTCACACTTTTCCCCCCTCTCGTCCCAGCTTTACCACCCTATCGTTGGCATCCGCTGTTAGTAGCGTAGGATTATAGCATGGAAACCATGCCATTCGCAAATCGGGCGGCGGGCTGTGGGCCCATCACTCCGCGCCCGGCCCCACATCCCCCGCCTGCATCAGCCAGACGTATCCGTCCTCCAGGCTCGGCCAGGCTGGCTCCGCTCCGGGATAGGCCGAGGCGTCACGGCCGACCACCCGGTACTGCACACCATCGGCGAGCTGCAGGGTTGAGACGACGACCAGTCCACCATCCGGCTTGTGGCCGTTCTCTGTGCGGATCTGCCAGACCACGCCCTGCGCCCGGGCGATGAGATCGCCCGGCGAGCCACGGAAGCGTACCAGGCCGCGGTCCAGAACCGCCATGTCGCGGCAGGTCTGGCCGATGTCCTCGACGATATGGGTCGAGAGGATGACAATGCGGTCGCAGGCGAGGTCGACGAGGAGGTTGCGGAAGCGGATGCGCTCCTCGGGGTCGAGCCCTGCCGTTGGCTCGTCGACGATCAGAATCCGAGGGTCGTTCAGCAGCGCCTGCGCGACGCCCACCCGACGCTTCATGCCGCCGGAGAAGCCCTTGAGCCTGCGGTCGGCCACATCGACAAGACCTGCCATCTCGAGCGTGCTATCCACGCGCGCCCGCCGCGCCCGGGTGTCGTCCAGGCCCTTGAGGATCGCCATATAGTCCAGAAACTGGCGGGCAGTCAGCTCCGGATAGAGGCCCAGCTCCTGAGGCAGGTAGCCGAGCATGGCCTTGACAGCGACCTTGCCGCGCTCGGTGCTCAGATCGTGCCCGGCGACCATCACCCTGCCCGACGTCGGGTTGACCAGACCGGCCAGGATACGCATCAGCGTCGTCTTGCCGGCGCCGTTCGGCCCCAGCAGGCCGAACATGCCCTCTCCGATGGTCAGGTCCACTCCACGCAGCGCCCGGACGGCGCTGCCGCCCGAGCCGTAGGTCTTGCACAACTGCGTAATCTGGATTTCCATGTATCCCCCTTTGCGATCCGGTACTTGGTACACGCGGCACCGGGCAACAGCCGGCAAACCTGCTCCGCTCCTGCCCGGCCCGGCCCTCGGCGGGCAGGCGCCAGGGGCGGACAGGTTGCCCCATGGGCGGGGCCAACGCATTGGAAGGGCGGCACCCCATCCCCCCTGCCCCCGTCCCCCCCGCGGGGGGGGGGGGGGGGGGGGGGGGTGGTGGTGGGGGGGGGTGTTCGGGGGGGGGGGGGG
>JAIMBM010000329.1 GCA_023511475.1 Anaerolineae bacterium | reverse complement strand
GAGGCACCCTGTCCATCCCTACAGCGCGCCATGAAGGGGCCGGGCACCAGCCCCTATGTCCTCAGATACGAGTGCGCATAGATCGTCTCATTCTTCAGTATGCGCACCGTCTTGTAGATAGCCACCTGCTCGGGATCGTTCATGTCCACGACGCTCGGGTCGAAGGGCTCCATCGCCGCAGTAGTGTCGTACAGATGTAGCAGGACGCGGCCTACGGGCGTCGAGTCGTCGCGCGTCTCGATGATCCGGATGACCTCGTTCTGCGCCTTGTCCAACGGGTCCGCGATGGCCGCATCGAGCCCGACCGCCATAAGCATCACCAGGTACGTGCGGTTGATCAGGCTACGGTTCTCGGCTGGCACCGAGTTCGACACGTTCGACAGCCCAACCACCGTCTTTGGCGGCGGGTCCATGATCTGCTTGAACATACGAATGGCTTCGACGGCGTTAGGGACGTACTCCTGCGTGCCCGCCACCGTGAGCACCAGCGGGTCGATGTAGAGGTCTTCCATCGGAATCCCCACCTCCATCGCCCGCGGGATGAGCTTCTCCATGGCGATGGCCACCCGCTCCTCGGCCGCCACTGGGATGCCCTCTTTGGCCATGGTCAGCGCGATCAGTTTGGCCCCGTACCTGGCCGCTACCGGAGGTACGGTCTCCAATCGCTCAGGCTCTGCCGAGGTCGAGTTGATGAAGGCAGGTGCCTTGCAGAGCTTGAGTCCCGCCTCGATGGCTGCCAGGTTGGTCGTATCGAGCGAGAGCGGAACGTCTGTCACCTCCTGAACGGCGTTGACGATCCACTCCATCACCTCGACCCCCGCCTTCCGCTGCGGCCCGATGTTCAGGTCGATAGCCGACGCGCCCGCTCTCACCTGGGCAAGCGCCAACTCCTGAATCGCCTTCGTGTCGCGGTTGTTGATCGCCTCCTTCACCCTTGGCGCTATGATGTGTATGTTCTCGCCAATGATGAACACGGGTCCTTACCTCCTTGTCTGTCAGACGAGCCCGTACCGCAGCCGGCCTGCTCATCCGGAGCGAGCCCAAACCGCACGACCAACCGTCGACTACTGCCGCCGGCTACCCGACGGTCCTGGTCAGGATATCCTCGACAGCCCGCGAGATGGGGCTATCCTCACCCAGCTCGATGAGCGGGCGACCGACCATGTCCAGCACCGCCACCGCAGGGTCCTCGGGAACCGTCCCCGCCAGGCGGACGCCGAGCCTGTCGACCGCCTCCAGGAGCGCCGGCGGAAGCTCGCCGGACACGCGGTTTATCACGAGGTAGCTGCGACCTATACGTGTCCCCAGCTCCCGGATCAGGTGCACGATGTGCTGCGCCGCTGTAACGCCTCGCATCGTCGGGTCGGTCACGATAAAGAGGTGATCGACGTTGCGCGTGGTCTGCCGGCTGATGTGCTCCATACCGGCCTCATTGTCGATGACCACCCACGGATACCTGCTTCCCAGCCGGTCGATGCTATTTCGCAGCATGTTGTTAGCCGCGCAGTAGCAGGTCGGCCCCTCCGGTCGGCCCATGGCGAGCAGGTCGACGCCCTCTCCCTCGACCAGGCACTCCTCGACCTTGTAGGCAAAGTACTCCGGCTTGGAGATGCCGGCCTGAAAGCGGCCAGTCGAGACCTCGTCCCGCGCTTCCTCGCGTATCTGACCGATGGTGGCCTCGAGAGGAAGCCCAAGCGCCAGATTCAGGTTTGAGGATGGATCGCCATCGATGGCCAACACAGGGCCCCGCCCTGCTCGCAAGAGATATCGGATGGCAAGCGCCGCAAAGGTAGTCTTGCCTGTGCCACCCTTGCCCGCTACCGCAATCGTCACCGTCACAGCCTACCCTCACCCTCCAGCCAGCGAAGGATTCCCCGCTCCTGTTGCGCTACGCTCCATCACCCGAGGCCCTCTTGCGAAGCAGCCGCGACACCGAAGGGAAAGCCGTCTCATCGGTATGCGGTAAGAAGAGCGCTGAGGTGAACTCTTCCATGAAGCGGTTGTCCGCACTCAGCTCCAGATACGTCATGCGGCGCGCGATCTCGGTAACCTCACGGCGCAGCCCGCGGGACAGCAGGGCCTGATACGCTCCCCGCACCGAGGTGTTCCCCAGATAGCGGAAACGCTCCCAGGGCATGTCCGGGAGAAGGCCGATGACAACCGCCTTCTCGACGTTGATGTGCCTGCCGAAAGAGCCGGCGATGAGGACCTCCTCTACATCGGCCAGGCTGATGCCGACGCTCCGCGTCAGCACCGAAAACCCGGCATAGACCGCGCCCTTGGCCCGGATGAGGTTGGCGATATCCACTTCGCTCAGCACCACATCCTCGGAAATGCCCTTCTCGGGATCGGCCGGCGCCACCAGATACTCCGGGCCGTGATCACGCTCCCGTATACGCCGCGTCGGCAGGCTGCGATTGAGCCTCCCGCTCTTGTCGACGATGCCCGTCACCAGCATCTCGGCCAAAAGGGAGATCAGGCCCGATCCGCAGATGCCCCGCGGCGCCAGGCCACCGATCGTACGGTAGGTCGGCTCGAAGGTCTCTGGGTTGATCCACACGTCGTCGATGGCGCCGGGGATGGCCCGCATTCCGGACTGCACCCCCGCCCCCTCGAACGCGGGCCCCGCCGAGCAGGCGCAGGAGATTAGCCAGTCGGCGTTGCCCAGCACGATCTCGCCATTGGTGCCCACGTCGATGAACAGCGTCAGCTTCTCCGTACGGTACATCTCGGAACTGAGAACGCCCGCCGTGATATCTGCCCCGACGTACGCCCCAACCCCCGGGAGGCAGTCAACGCACGCTTCGGGGTTGGCCAGCAGCCCCAGCTCTGCTGCCCGCACCGGCGGCAGATGGTTCGCCGTCGGGATGTAAGGCTCCAGGCGGATGAAGCCAGGGTCGATACCCAGGAAAAGGTGCATCATCGTCGTGTTGCCCGCCACGCACAGGCGGACGACATCCCGCGGCGCTGCTCCGTTGCGCTGGAGGAGCTCCTCGAGGAGGCCATTGACCGTGCCGATGACGAGCTGTTGCAGGTGCGCCAGCCCCCCCTCCCGGCGAGAGTAGATGATGCGCGAGATCACGTCCTCGCCACAGCTGATCTGCCCGTTAAAGGTCGAGGCTGTGTCCACAACGCGGCCCGAGACAAGGTCCACCAGGTACACGACGTTGGATGTCGTTCCGACGTCAATCGCCGCTCCCAACAGCCGGCCGGTGCCGAGCGGACGCACGTCCACGAGCCGCGGGGTTGCCGCTGCCCCGTCCGGGTTCGCCCGCTCGACCACGACGTCGACCCGCCAATCCGCCTCGCGGAGGTTTCGCCCGAGAGTGCGCAGGAGCGGGAGACCAATCTGCACGCTCTCGATGCCGTGCGTCAGGCCCAGGTCACGCTGCAGGCGGTCCAGGTCATTGGTGTTGTCGTCCAGACTGGGTGGCGTCACGCTGACGGGCAGCACCTCCACCCACGGATGCTCCTGCCAGTCGCGCGCATCCTCGGGCATGGCCACATCGGCCGCAGCCTTCTCGCTGGCCACAGCGTGAGCCACAATCTCCTGCGGCGGAATGAACACCACGAGGTCGCTCTCAACCAGCGACTGGCAGGCAAGGACGTACCCCTCGCTCAACTGCTGTCGGGTGAGCCGCAGCTCGGACCGCCGCCTGACCGTCCCCTCGCGCACGACAATCTGGCAGCGCCCGCATCGCCCCTGTCCCCCACATGGCAGGTTGAGGGGCACCCCAGCCCGGGAGATGGCCTCACTCAGCAGAGTCCCGGGGGCTGCCTCGACGTTCTGGCCGCCGGGCTCCAGTGTTACACGGTACACCGAAACCTCTTGCTACGGCTATCGTCGGTCCGCGCGGCAGGCGCCGGCCCGATACCCTGCTCACGCCAGGAGCAGCAGGCAGGCCAGGTGCCTGACGCCCCGCACCAGCGGGTCGAGGCCCCGCCTGTAACGCCGGACGAGCAGAACCGCGCCCGCGCCAAGCACTGCGCCGGCCACAATGTCCAGCGGATAGTGCACCCCGCCGACGACGCGCGACAGCCCCAAGAGCAGCGCCAGCGCGATCCCGACCAGGCCCATCGTCCGGCTTCGCTGCAGCACTCCGATCGCAAAGACGAAGGACACAGTTGCGGCGTTGGAGGGCAGTGAGGAATCGGAGGGGTGATAGAAGAGCAGGTTGACATCGTGTACGGTGAACGGGCGCAGCCGGAAGAACAGCAGGTTCAGCCCCTTGAGAGCTGCCGAGGCAAGGATCAGCGCCACCAGCGTGTGCACCACGGCCGCCTGGTCCGCCTCGCGTTCCTTACGGGTGCGTCCCCGGAACCAGAGCGCGACAAGCAGCGCCGACAGAGCCGTTGTCAGCGCATAGTCGTTCATCAGGAACTGCACAACCCGGTCCACGAGCGCCCAGCGCCCCGCCAGGCCATTCAGCGCTCGGAACAAGGCCCAGTCCAGGTCCATGGTCCACGCTACTCCGCAAAGGTGATCGGCTGCGCAGCGCCAGCCCAACGCCGGATGCCTTCAGGCTCGAGCGCGGCGAGCCGACGTCGCATCAGGGCGGCGGAGTGCCGCTCTCCGGCGAGGCTTCGGACAGCCGGCCGCGCAGCCTGTCTGGGACCGTGATTTGCAGAATGGTGCTGCGCAAGATGGCACTCACCATGTCA
>JAIMBM010000328.1 GCA_023511475.1 Anaerolineae bacterium | reverse complement strand
GCCCTGCCGGGCGGCCAGACGCGAACCCGCCAGACCCCCCGTCTTAGGGTAGGGCCGGGCTGCGGCCCGGCAAAACACCCGGCTGCAGCCCAGGCAATGACGCATCCTGGATGCACCCGAGGGTGTAACCGCGGAACCCCCAATGGGAAACAAGCGTCATTATCAGATGGGGATGAAACCCAATGGGGTTGCAGGACTGCACAGCGCGGCCGCGGTCTCGTCCGGAGGTGCGCATGGCGTGCGAGCTGCTCGTCTGCGGGCACGAGTTAGTGCAGATGGCCCGTGGTCTGAACATCCGGGGTGCCAGAATCGTGGAGGGTACACCCTCCAGCCTTGCCAACCCGGTTCCGCCCATAGCGGCAGTGGTATTCGACACGCAGCGGCTGCCCTTGGGGAGCGCGGCGTTCTGGCGCCTACGGCGCCGGCCGGGGGTGCCCCTCCTCGCCGTCGTAGGGTCCTATGAGGAGGCCGAGCTGGCGCTGCGGCGCGGCTGCAGCGATGTTCTCGTCAAGCCGATCAGAGCAGAGGAGCTGCGCCTCCGCATACACAGGGTCTTGCGGCTGGCGCGGCCTCCGAGCCTATCGCTGGGCAGGCTGGTGATAGACCCTGCCGCGGGCTGTGTGACCTGCGGCGACGTCAGGATTCACCTGAGCCCGCTTGAGTTCAGGCTGCTGTATCACCTGGCCGTCAATGCGGGCCGGGTCGTCGGTTACGACGAGCTGCTCAATGAGGTCTGGGGCTATGACTATGATGCCGGAAGCTACCTGGCGGTCAAGGCGGCCATCAGGCGTCTCCGTCGCCGCATAGAGCCAGACCCCTCGGCTCCGAGGTACATCCTGAATGTGGCCCGGACCGGCTATACTCTCACAGTGAGGAAAGAGCAGCGCCCCTCTCCGTTGCAAGCACCGCCGGCCGGGTCAGGAAGGGCCGGGGTGGGCCCTTCGCGGGTCATAGAGCCTGCATGACTGTTGCAGAACCCGCGCTTTGTCATGCAATTGTCACGGATGGTTCGCCCGTTGTCACCGATCTGTTACTCGCAGCGCTGCCCGAACCGCTATAATACGAGTGCAGCCCAAGCATCGCAGCTTGACAGCATCCTACGGCCCATGACGGCCCGGCTTTCGTGGCATGGCAGCTGTATGAATAGCGGGCAGACTAGCGTCCAACCAGACCCGGCGGCGCCGAGGCAGAACTAGGAAGGAGGTCAGCGATGCGCTGGACGAGACTGGTTCGGGTGCTCGTGGTGGCTGCGGCCCTGCTCCTGCATACCACCGTCTTCGCGGTCGCAGGCAGCCCCGTCCTGGGGCCGGAGGCTGACGACCCCGGCTCAGGCGGCGGGCAAGCGGTGCTCTGGACGCAGACAATCGAGCAGGCTTCAGGCACGCAGAATCGGACGTACGCCTCATCCTATTACCAGAGTCAGACACAGTGTGACAACGACCCGGATTGGGATTACATCTTTGTATACAACCTCAACTACCAGCAGAACCCTGACAGTCTGAGGTACTACAGTTTCGACCCCGCCATCCTGGTCCGCCTGGGCGCAATCGAGGTCAAGGGTTTCGCTTTCACTTGGAACGAGTGCAGGCTGTGCGTGGGAGACCAGACCGTCTTCTGGATTGGCGGTCCGGATGCTTTCAAGGCGAAGGTCTGGCTGCATCAGGTGTATTGAGAGCACGTGGCTTGCGCCTTGGCGCCGCTGGGAAATGGCTGTGTGTGACGGCCGATGGAGAGTGAGGGCGCGCCTCGCGGGCGAAGGGGGCATCTCTCCTGCGACTCGCGCGGCGCGCCACCCTTGCTGAGGGTCAGTGGCCCAACTGGAGGGAGGACGATGGTGCACTCACATGGTGGAGCTGTGCGCCGTGTCGCGCAGGTGGCTTGGCTGGCGAGCGCCGCCCTGCTGCTCGTGCTTTCGTGGTTTGTGTTGTTCCTGCATGCCGAGTGGTTCACTGGGTCGGCGTTGGTGCCGTATGAGAACCGCCCGGCGTTTGCGCAGCCCAACAACCCCTTTCCGCCAAAGCCTCCTCGGGGGACCTGGGAACGTGCCGTGAACGACTTTTTTGAGCACCGGCCGGGGAGATGCGTCCCGGGCGGGGTTGTCGTGGCCGGCAGCGCGATCATGCTGGTAGCGACGCTGCCTCGGCGGAAGGTGACGCCCGGGCTCCTCCTTGCGCTCGCGGCCACGAACCTCATCTTCGTGGTCTTTTACGCCTTCGCTGCGCCAGCCATGCGACAGCTGCCGCTGCTCTGGCTGCCGCAGCCGCGATCCGAGTACGACGCAGGGTACCATCGGACGTGGCCGGAGATTCTGCTCTTCGTGGTGCTTTCTGCTCTGCTCATCTATGGGCAGTGGTGGCTCTGCGAGCATGGCGACAAAGGGAGGCGAAGTTGACGCGCCACAGCAGCACCTGGGCCGATGTGCGATAGAGCTACAAGCCCGCCATCTCTGCCGACGGCCGTTTCGTCGCTCTCTTCTCCTCGGCCAGCAGCCTGGTGCCGGGTGACACGGACGGTAAGCGGGACGTATTCGTCTATGACCGGGAAACCGGGGGTGTAGAGCTGGTGAGTGTCGCGGCGGGCGGTGAGAACGCTACCGGCTCCTGGCCGAGCATCTCGGCGGATGGGCGGTATGTTGCCTTTGAGTCGGACGCTGGCAACCTCGTGCCTGGCGTGGCGGGCGGCTACTCCCAGGTGTATGTGCACGACCGGGAGACGGGGAGCACGGAGCTGGTAAGCTGCAGCTCGCGATGAGGGCGAGGCTGTGGCAGGTTCTGGGCGGTGTGGCTTCAATAGGTACTACACTGACGACCTCTACCTCCGGACCCCCTCTCGAGGGAATACTTGAGGAGCTTTGCTTTCACTTGGAGCGACTGCAGTGTGCGTTGGAGACGGCACCGTGGCTTTGATTCCTGGAGGCGCCGACGCCCTCAACTCGAAGGTGTGGTTGGATCAGGTGTATTGAGTGCGCGTGGCTCGCGCCTTGGCCCCGCTGTGCGGTGGATGCGCTTGGGATGACGCATAAGCAGAGTGATAGCGCGCCTCGCAGGCGAAGGGGGCACCCCTCCCGCGCCTCGCGGGGCGCGCGTGTTCGCTGACGATTATGTGGTGCGACCGGAGGGAGGACGATGACACACTCACATGGCGGGGCTGCGCGCCGCGTGGCAAAGGCTTGCCTGGTTTGCAATTGCCGCCCTGGTGCTGGTGCTGGGCGGCTCCTGGTTTGTGCTGTTCATCTTTCTTGACTTGGCAATAACGCCAGGGATGCTGGCGCCATACGAGTGGTGCCCCTTGTTTCCACAGCCCAACAACGGCATTCCGCTGAAGCCGCCTCGAGGAACCTGGGAACGCGCCGTCAACGACTTTTTTGAGCACCGGCCGGGGAGATGCGTGCCGGGAGTGCTCCTCGTGGCCAGCAGCGCGATCCCGCTTGTAGGGACGCTGGTTCGGCGGGAGGTGAAGCCCGGGCTCCTCCTTGCGCTGGTGGCCACGAACCCCCTTTTTCTCGTCGTCTACGCTTTGGCTTCGCATCCCGTGTCAGACCTGCCACTGCTCTGGCTCCCACAGCCACGACCCGAGTGCGACACGGGGTACCACCTAACCTGGCCGCGGTTTCTCCTTTTCGTGGTGCTGTCCGCCCTGCTCGTGTATGGTCAGTGGTGGCTCCGCAGCCTTTGGAGCAGCAGAAGCAGGGACAGCGCCACGAGTAGCGGCTGAGCGCGCCTCGGGACTCTCAGCGAGTCTGGCCCACCGGTATGGCCGGGCGTCCGCCCTGGCTCCTCCCCCGGCAGGTACGCTGGCGACGGGCGCCGGCCTCAAAGGGTCCGATGCGTGTACCTGCAGTCAAGCCACGCCACCCCCCTCTCCGTCCAGCCTTCAGGGGCGGACAGCCCCCGTCCGCCCCAGAACCTCCTCACGCGGGGGAGCCGACCCCCCACCGTCCCCCCGACCCGGGGGGATAGGTCTGGTCCGCCCTCTGCGGCCATCTCACTGCCGGCGACGCCGGCTACCTATTCCCCCGTTTCGGGGGAACGGTAGGGGGTCTCCTGACGCGGGGAGCGGCCCCCCACCGTCCCCCCGACACTTCAGGGGCGGACAGTTGCTGCCCTTCCTCCCACTGGACGCGCAAGAACCAGGCAGGGAGTTCCGGGCGCATCCCATTTGGGATTGCCCCACGCCTTTCTCATAGAGCGGCATTTCTCGATTCTGGCTGCCTGTCCGCTCCTGAACGCAAAGGGGCAGGGGTGCCGCTCGCCGCCGCGAAGCACGGCCCGCGGGCGGGTACCCCTGCGCCGGGCCCGAGAGTGTGGCAGGTCCGCGGGTGCTGTGGGGTGAGGGGCGGCCGGCCCGCCCCCCTCGCTGCCCGCCTCAGGGGCGGACCGGTAGCTACAAGCAGGGTGGACGGCCCCGAGAGGGTGGCGACCGGATGGCCAAGGGGACGCGAGCAGGCATTTCGCCACTGTTGCACCGGTGATCGGGCGACAAGCGGCGCCCGCCCAGCCCCGAAGGGGCTTCGGCGCCTCTAAGCGCGGGGCTTTCAGCCCCGCGCGATGCCGCGAGCGCGGCGGGCGCTTGCCGCCCGACGCTGTTGCAGCTTAACAAATAAGTCCGGTAACGAACTGCGTTACGGTGGCGATGATCCTCGGCCAGCCGAGGTAGTGGAGCAGCTCCCGCGAGCCTCGCGT
>JAIMBM010000327.1 GCA_023511475.1 Anaerolineae bacterium | reverse complement strand
ACAGTCTCCACACAGACGGCGTGGAAGGAGCTGCTGGCCGGGGTGGCGCGTCTGCGAGGTACCGGCCTGAGCGTCTACGACTATCTCGCCAGCGAGGTCTTTGCCCAGCAGGCGCCGGAGGTCCAGCGTTTCCTGCTCGCAACGTCCGTCCTCGACGAGATGAACGCCCGGCGGTGCAATGCTCTCCTTGGGATCGACGATGCCGACCAGATGCTGGAGCTTCTCGAGCAGGGCAACATCTTTATCGTGCGCTTTGAGAAGGAGCAGGAGCGCTGGTACAGGTATCATGCCCTCTTCCAGGGGTTCCTGCGTCAGAAGCTGGCTGCCGATGCCCCGGAGGAGGCCACGGCCCTGCACTTGCGGGCGGCGGCCATCCTCGAGGAAGAGGGGGAATGGGATGGCGTGTTTCGGCTCCACATGGCAGCGGGCGATCTTCAGGGCGCCGTGCGCGTCGCGGTGCGCGCGGCGCAGGAGATGTACGAGGCCGGGCGCCTGGAGACGCTCGCGCAGTGGATCGACCAGATCCCCGATCAGGCCCAAGTCCCCCGGCTGATCTGGTATCGCGGCCGCGTGTGCGCAGAGACGGGAGAGTGGGCAAGGGCCCTGGAACTCTACGAGCGGGCGCGGCGGGGATTCGAGCAGCGGGGCGAGGCAGAGGCGGCGGCCCAGACGCTGGTCGACGCCGGGGTCAGCCTGCGCTTCCTCGGCCGCCTGCAGGAGGCCATCCAGTCGGCACAGGAGGCGCTCGAGAGGCTGGCGCAGCCGGGTCCAACGGCCTCGCTGATTGCAGCGGGAGCGCGTCGGAACCTGGGCATCTGCCTTTGTCAGATGGGACGTGCAGCTGACGGCATCGACCACTTGCGGGAAGCCCTGCGCCTGTACACAGAAGGAGACTCTGTCTATGGGCGAGCCCTCACTCACGGCGACCTGGGCGTCGCCCTCGGGATAGCGGGAAATCTTGCGGCCGCCGAGTTGCACAACGAAGAAGCTCTGCGCCTTTGGCAGCAGATGGGGCACTCCGCGAACATGGCCACTGCCCTCAACAGTCTGGCCATGGCGCAGCAACTCAGGGGCGAGTACGAGGCGGCGCTGGCGACCCTGGACCGGGGGCTGGATTCTGCACAGAGGGCCGGGTCGCGGCGGCTGCAGGCTCTGCTCCTCGCCGGCAAAGGGGATGTGTACCGCGAGCGGGGCGAGTGGGAGCAGGCGGTCGCCGCCTATGGGGAGGCGCGGCAGCTCGCCGAGGCGATCCGCTACCCGTCGGTCCTCAGGCACCTGCTCAATGCTACAGCGGAGGTGCACCGGGCCAGAGGAGAGTACCCGCAGGCGCTGGCCCTCGCGCGCCAGGCCTACGACCAGGCCATCGAGCAGGGCCTTCCGCAGCACGCGGCGCGCTGTGGCATCACGCTCGCGGCGATCTATCTCGAGCAGGGGAACCCGGCGCTCGCCGAGGAGTACCTGCAGCGGGCCGTCGAGACCCTCAGCGCCGCCAGGGCTGGGCGAGAGCTGGCGCTGGCGTGGCTGCAGTTGGCCCGCGTGGCCCATGCCCGGGCGGACGTGCCGGCGAGGCAGGAGTGCATCCGTCGCATGGTCGAGGTCACCCTCGAGTTGGGCTACGATCACTTTCTCGTGGGCGAGGTGGCGCGGGCCCTGCCGGTGGTGGAGCCGGTGATGCAGGCGGGGGTCGGAGGCGGAGTCCTGGCCGACCTGGTGCGGCGGGCGAGGCAGGCCGCCGCACTGGCGCCGGCAGCGGCGGCTGGACCGTCTGAGGAGGTGCGGCACGCGCCGCTTCGCATCGAGGCGTTGGGTGCGTGCAACGTCTACGCCGGCGGGCGCCTGCTGACCCCGGCCGACTGGGGCACGGCCAAGGCGAAAGAGCTCTTCTTCTACCTCCTCGCCTTTCCCAGCCGGCGCAAGGAGCAGGTCGCGGAGGTCCTGTGGCCAGACCTCTCCGCCGGGCGTCTGCGCAGCGCCTTCCACGTGACCCTGTACCGGGTGCGCCGGGCCCTGGGCATGAACGACTGCGTGCTCTACGACAACGAGCAATACCTCTTCA
The DNA here is from genome assembly GCA_023511475.1 of Anaerolineae bacterium. Classification (GTDB taxonomy): domain Bacteria; phylum Chloroflexota; class Anaerolineae; order SpSt-313; family SpSt-313; genus SpSt-313. The sequence goes on along the minus strand of JAIMBM010000327.1, from coordinate 2,639 downwards.
ACCGCCAGCTTGACTACTGGTACGACGTCGAAGAGTTTGAATCTCTCCTCACGCAGGCCGAGTCGTTGCGCGTAACCAGCCCGCTGGAGGCGGAGAGCGCGCTCGAGAAGGCGTGTGCACTCTACAAGGGCGAGTACCTGGAGGGGATGTCCTTCCCGGACGACGAGTGGTGCTTCTGGCGACGCGAGGAGCTTGCCCGCCGGTACCACGGCGCCCTGCAGCAGCTCGGCGACCTCCGCGCGGAGCGCAGCGACTATGCCGGCGCACTGGAGGCGTATCGCAGACTGATCGCCTGCGACCCGCTTCGCGAGGATATCCACCGGGAGATCATGCGCTGCCTCGCCCTGAGTGGTGACCGCAATGCCGCGCTGCGCCACTACCGCACGGTCGTGGCCCTGCTGCGCGAGGAGCTGGCGGTCGAGCCCCTGCCTGAGACCTCTGAGCTGTACCGGACGATTGCCGAGGGGCGGGAAGAGCGCGTGCTGTGAGGGACCTCTGCCCGGCCCGCCGGGGCAACTCTTCCGCCGCCGCAGCGCACCATCTGATTCCCCAAAAAGAGCGGCCAGATCCGCCAGGAACGCCCTTCCTGTAAGCATTTCCGAAAGCGGCCTCATCTATAATGCGGCCAAGATCAGGGCCTGCGGGCCGTTCCAACCAAGGGGAGGGAAGAGGCATGTCCCGGCAGCTCAAGGTCAAGCTCTACACACTGGCTTCGGTGCGGACGCTGCGCGTCGTCTATGTGCTCGCGGTGATTGCGGCCCTGGCCCTCGCCGCGGGTGCACCGTGGGAGTGGGGTGGGACCGGTCCGTGAGGCGCCGCCTCAGGTCACAGTCGGTTCGGGCCCCCGAGGGTTGGGGGCTGCACTCATCCGAAGAGGTTGTCGCCGGTTAGGGCGGGAGTCTCGTGATCCTTGTTATAGCTGTCGCCGTATCGCTGGCTATCGCCATAGCGCGCGGCGGGCGCCTGGTCCGGCTGGCCGATCTAGGTATCGAGCGTGCCTGGCTGGTGCTCGCCGCGGTTGTCTTACAGTACCCGCTGGTCTACATCCACGTCGGTGAGCAGACGGTGCTGGGCCTGCCGGTGGCAGGCCTGCTCATGGCCGGATCGTGGGTGCTGCTGGGGGTGGCGCTCTGGGTGAATCGTCGCCTGCCGGGGATCGCGCTCATTGGGCTGGGGACGATGCTCAACCTGCTGGTAATGAGTGCGAACGGCGGGTGGATGCCCATCACGCCTGAGGCGGTTGCCAGGCTGAATGCGGCCAGCAAGGTGGTCATGGTCGGGGCGACTGCACGCATGTGGGGAGCCAAGAACATCGTGCTGCCGCGCGCCGATACCCGGCTGTGGTGGCTGTCGGACGTCTTTGTGCTGCCGCCGCCGTTTCCCATGCGGGTCGCATTCAGTGTGGGCGATGTGCTGATCGCGGCGGGGCTGTTCTGGCTCCTGCAGCGAGGGATGGTTGGGCTCCGGCAGCCTGCGGCGCGGCCTGATAGTGTCGCCGGGCAGCAGTGCTGAGGACCGGGGGCGACGGTGCCCCGATCGGCGAGGCACAGGGCTGATCTCGGGCCGTCACAACAGAGGAGATGCTAGGCGGAGGAGAGATAGCAATGACCCATGCGGCGCTTTCGCAGGTCATAGGGACGGCGCTGGTTGATGACGGGTTCAGGCGGGTGTTGCTGCGCAATCCCAGGGAAGCGCTGGCCTCGTTCAACCTGGCCTCGGACGAGCTTATGGCGCTGAGCCGTATCCGGGCCAACACCCTGGAGCAGTTCGCGGCCCAGGTAGTGACGTGGTTCTCTGAGGCGGACCGCAGCCGTTCCGCGTGAGGGCTGTCGGAGGGGTAGGGGACAGGGGTCTCGTGGAGTCTGGGCGAGCCCTCCGCTGAAGCGCCCGGGATCGGTCGGCCGGGCGCTGCGATGTGGTTCCCCGGGCGTGTTCGAGGCGGAGGAGCAGGGCCAACTCGGTGCCGGGGGAGCCGTCGGGGTTAGGGAATGGCGAGAATCCTGGTAGTTGACGACGAGGCCGAAATCCGCGAGCTGATCAGACGGGTGCTCATGATCGACGGGCACGAGGTGGATATGGCTGCGCACGGCGCGGCCGCACTGGCGGCCCTCGCGGTGCGGCCATACGATCTGGTCATCTGCAACGTGCGTATGCCGGTGATGGATGGCCCGACGCTCTACGCTCACATCCTCGACCGTGACCCGGTGCAGGCATCGCGCTTCCTCTTCTGCACGGGTGACATTCTGAGCGTCGACGTCGGGTCATTCCTCCTGGCCGCCGATCAGCCGGTGCTCATGAAGCCGTTCACTGTCGCGGGCCTGCGGGAGACGGTCCGCGCGCTGCTGAACGGGGCCTCTGCCAGCCGGCAGAGGCGCGAGTATCCCGCGCAGGAACCCTATGCTGCCTCCAGGTTCCCGGCCTGATCCGCGGGGCAGCCTACCGGCCGGCATCGGGGGTTTCCGTAGCCTCGAAAAGCGCCCTCACATCGCCCCGAAAGTTCCTCAGAAAGGCGTGGACGTCCAGCACGTCGTCTATCGAGAGCGCTGGCAGCGCCTGGAGCATGGCTGCCTCTTCGGCCTCGGTAGCCTGGACCTCGAACTCTGCATCGCTGGTGAGGGTGGCGAAGACGAGCCCCTGTG
>JAIMBM010000326.1 GCA_023511475.1 Anaerolineae bacterium | reverse complement strand
GCCCCAGGGGGATGGGGCGACGGCTCAAGAGAGTAAGGCGTGCACAGGGCCCGGCACTGGAGTTCATCGCGCCGAATTCACGGCAGCGGCAGCCCCTAAAGTTAGCGCCCATGGGGGCCGGGGATGGGGGTATCTCCCCCGAAGAAGACACCCTCGCCTTGCCAGAGTTGCCGCGGCAGCGGAAGCCCTGCCGGTAACGGGTCATGCACTCTTGTGTGCCGGGGCGGGGATGAGGTGAGGTAGCCCCCCAGCGCTGGAAACAAGAGGGTATACAGTCGTTGGCCCAGAGCCGGCGCGGAAACGCGAGCGCCTGCTGGCAGCATATACCCATTGATTGAAGGGCGACCCATCCATCATGCCCTATCTCTTCAAAATGTAGAAGGTGGCGCGCTTGTCGCCAACGCGGATGAGAACGTCCTGCTGGACGAGGTCCGCGAGGTCGCGGCGGATGGTCTCGGCACTGACCTCGGGGCAGAGTTGCTGCAGGTCGTGGTTGGTGATGCGGCCGTGCTGGGCCACGAAGGCGAGGGCCTGCCGCTGCCGCGGGTTGAGGGCCAGCGATGCCCAGCGGAAACCGTCGGGGCGGGCCTCGATGAGGCGCTCGCCGTGTCCGCGCAGGGTGACGCGGAAGCCGTTGGCCGTCTCCTCAAAGACCGGCTCGGGCAGGCCTTCGGCCTGCATGAGGGTCAGGATACGGTCGATGCCATAGCCGAGGCGCTCGACAAAGCCCATGTCGGCCAGGACCTGCACCAGAACCTGGTTGCGGGCATAGCGCTCGTGGACGAGGTTTTGCACGGTCACGTGGCCCGGGAGGCGCCCGGGGCTGTAGACCTCGAGGCGGTCTGCAAAGAGCAGGACGCGGATCTCCTCGCCGCGGATGCGATAGTCCCGGTGGGCTACGGCGTTGACGATGCACTCGCGCACCGCGGGGAGCGGATACTCGGGCTGCTCCGCACGCTCTAGGGCGTCGATACGGGCTCCCCAGCGCATGTTGGCGGCAAGGAACGCCTCGGCCTGGCGTATCTGCTGGGGCAGCGGCCCGCGGGCTACCTCCTTCAGAAAGACGTCTCCCATGGAGGTGCCAGGGTACCGGGCGAGGAGGATCTCGGCCGACGGCAGGAACCGCTGAGGCTCCCGGCCGAAGAGCAGGAGCCCGCCATAGGTCGGACGGCCGTCAACGGTGAGCCCGCCGCGCTGCCTCAGGAGCTCCTGAGGGGATGTTCCGGGATGGGGGAGTGATGCGGCGTAGGCACGAACCGCCTCCCAGTCCAGGTCGTGGGCCCCTGCGTCGGGGACCGGTTCGGCTTCGAGCCCGCGGTCGCTTCGGGCGAGGAAGAGCTCGCGCAGGGCGCGTGGCCCAAGCGGCACGTTGGCCGTTCCCTCACGGCGAAAGTAGCTGCCGTCGCAGGCATAGACGTATGGCAACCCGGGTGGGACCGACACCAGCACGAAGGCGCGGCCGTCTGCCTCGACGGGCTGGGGCAGGGGCAGGATTAAGGGCGGGTCGCAGGAGAGTGCCGCCGCGATTGCCCGGTCGGTCACCGCCTCACGCTCCTCCGGACCGGCGCTCTTCAGAGAGAGAAAGACCAGGCCGCCCGAGGCGTTGGCGAGGGCGGCCAGGGTCTGTGCCAGCCTGGGCGTGGCGATTGCGGCCGGGAGAACGGCGAGTCGCTCTCCCTGGCCTGCGGCCAACAGCGCGCTATAGTCATCGGCGTTCACGGCATCCCTGTCCTCCTGCCTCTGCAGGGCAGGCTGCGGTGAGCACGGGGTGCCAGCCTCGGGTCCCCGTGCTCAGGTCACTCCGGAGCCGGGGGCGTCTTGCGCCGCTGCCGACGCCGGCTCTGCTCCTGGCTCTCCGCCTGCATGGCGGGGGCGGCGGGCTGCTCGCTGCTCTGCGGCGAAGGCCGGCGCGTACGCGCGGGCTGTCGCGTCCGACGCCGGGGCGCGGGCAAGAGCGCCGCCTCCAGGACCTGCTCCATACGCTCGACCGGCACCAGCTTGAGCCCCTTCAGCAGATGCCGGGGCACGTCTACCAGGTCCTTCTCGTTCCTTTTGGGGAGGACGAGAGTCTTGATGCCGGCCCGGTGTGCGGCCACGACCTTCTCCCTCAGGCCGCCGATGGGCAGGACCCGTCCGCGCAGCGTGATCTCGCCGGTCATGGCCACCTCGCGGTGCACGGGGCGCCCGGTCAGTGTGGATATGAGCGCCGTCGCGATGGTGATGCCGGCCGATGGCCCATCCTTGGGGATGGCGCCTTCGGGGACGTGGACATGGATGTCGATCTTGTCAAAGTCCGTGTTGGTGATGTTCAGCTCTTTGGCGTGAGACCGGGCGTAGCTCAGGGCAGTCTGCGCCGACTCCTGCATCACGTCGCCCAGCTGGCCGGTGAGGGAGAGGTTGCCTTTGCCCTCCATTGTCGTGACCTCGACCGAGAGGGTGTCCCCTCCGGCCTCGGTCACGGCCAGCCCGGTCGCGACGCCGACCTCGTCCTGCTCCTCGGCCAGGCCGTAGGTGTACTGAGGCGGACCCAGGTAGCAGAGGAGCGAGTGGGAGGTGATTCGCATCGGCGCTCGCTTGCCCTCGGCGACTTTGCGGGCTACCTTCCGGCAGATGTTGGCGATGCACCGCTCGAGGTTGCGCACGCCGGCCTCGCTGGTGTACTCGCGGATGATCTGGCGCAGCACGCTGTCGGGGATGTGGAGCTCTTTGAGGCCGTGCTGCTCCATCTGCCGCGGCACAAGGAAGCGCCGTGCGATCTCGAGCTTTTCCTCTTCGATGTAGCCCGGAAACTCGATCACCTCCAGACGGTCATGCAAGGCAGGAGGGATCGGGTCCAGGATGTTCGCCGTGGTGATGAACATCACGTGCGACAGGTCATAGGGCACCTCGAGGTAGTGGTCGGAGAAGGCGTGGTTCTGCTCCGGGTCCAGCACTTCCAGGAGCGCGGCGGATGGATCGCCGCGAAAATCGGTCCCGATCTTGTCGATCTCGTCCAGCATGAAGAGCGGGTTGATGGACCCGGCGCGGCGCATCGTCTGGATGATGCGGCCGGGCAGGGCGCCGACGTAGGTGCGGCGGTGGCCGCGGATTTCCGCCTCATCGCGGATGCCGCCAAGGCTCACGCGGACAAAGTTGCGGCCGAGCGCTTGTGCAATGGACTTGCCGAGGGAAGTCTTGCCGGTGCCCGGCGGCCCGACGAAGCACAGGATCGGGCTGCGCATCTTGTCGCCGGCTAGCTTGCGCACGGCCATGTGCTCAAGAATGCGCTCTTTGGCCTTGGGCAGGCCGTAGTGGTTCTCCTCCAGTATCTGCGCCGCGCGGGCGATGTCGAGGTTATCCTCCGTGGCGTGGGACCAGGGCAGGCTCACGAGCCAGTCCACGTAGGTGCGGATGATGCCGACCTCGGGCGCTCCGCTGGGCATGGAGAGGAGCCGGTCGAGCTCCTTGTTGGCGCGCTCGCGCACCTCGTCGGGCATGCCGCAGTTGGCGATCTTTTCGCGCAGCTCGGCGATGTCCTGCATCTGCGGGTCGCTCTCGCCGAGCTCGCTCTGGATGATGCGCATCTGCTCGCGGAGGAAGAACTCGCGCTGGCTGCGATCGACCTCCTGCTGCACCTGGGAGTGGATGCGGTTCTCGAGCTCGAGCACGTCCAGCTCCTTGGCGAGCAGGACGCTGACCTTCTGCAGCCGTGCGACGACATCCTCGGTCTCCAAGAGCTCCTGGCGCTGGGCAACGTCGAGGCTGAGCACCGAGCCGATGAGGTCGGCGAGCCACCCGGGCTCCTCGACGTTCATGGCTGCGACAAAGGCGTCGTCGCTGAGGTTCCGGCTGAGGCGGACTACCTTTTCGAAGAGCGCCAACACGGCGCGCATAAGTGCTTCCGTGGTGAGGCTGTGGTCTTCGACCTCGGTGACCGTCTCTACCCGCGCCATGATGTAGGGGTTCTCAGCTGTGAACCCCAGCAGGCGAATGCGGCGTCGCCCCTGGACCCAGACGCTGGTGGTGCCATCGGGCATACGGAGCATGCGCCCGATGAGGACCTCGGTGCCGATCGGGTACAGGTCGTCAATGCCTGGCTCCTGGACGTCCTCGTCGCGCTGAGCAAAGACGGCGACCCGCTGGTCGCGGACCATCGCGGTCTCGATAGCACGGATCGACCGCTCGCGGCCGACAAAGAGGGGAGCGACCATGTGGGGGAAGATGACGGTGTCCCGGGCTGGAAGGACAGGGAGCTCGAGAACCTCCTCGAGGCTCTGCTGCTCCCTGGTAATCTCGTTATCCAGAAAGGCTTCAAAGCCTTCCATGCCAGGGTCGTCGGTACTGATACGTCCTCTAGCCATGAAGTGTCCAATCCTCCGGTCTTGTTCCGGTCTGATAGCAAGAGACGACTGTGCCGAGGCTCAGTCGTCAGGCTGTCGTGAGTCAACTATACCACAGATTGGCAGGAAGACAAGCGCCTGTGGCCGCGCACATGTTCAGAATCGGGTTCAGCGCGTGGCACGGAGCCAGGCTGTTGGCAGCTCTGCCCGTGGGGATCGGCATTGGGCCGGTCTGGAGAGGTCCCTCCCACCCCTACACCCCTCCCGGCGGCTCCACCCACGCCCCCGCGGGCTCGGCGCGGAAAGCGAGGGCCACGATGGGCCCCCGGCGGGCCTCGGCCCCCCCGGCGCCCGTCCAGCGGTCGCGGGCGCCCGCCC
>JAIMBM010000325.1 GCA_023511475.1 Anaerolineae bacterium | reverse complement strand
CGCTACGCGCGCCCGCACCGCCAAACACCCCACCACTTCAGGTTTCTCCCCTCCCCAGGCGGACGCCGCGGCGTCCGCCTGGGGAGGGGACGGGGGTGGGGTCGCTGACAGCGTTGCTAAGTGCGAACTGCCCCGAATCTGAAACTGCACCCTTGGCCGGTACCGCAGCGACCCGGATACTGCCTCGGGCGGGTGGGAAGGGGCTCCCACCGGGCCGCGCGATGCTCCGAGCGGAAGCGCGTGCCGCCGTGGCGGCCTTTGACACACGCCGATTACTGCATATCCTTGCGGTAGAGCAGGCCTCGGAGAGGCCGGGCAGGACTGGCCGGGGTGCGCCTGGGAGGGAGCCCACACAAGGGCGCGTTGAGCATCGAAAGGCAGGCATCGATGGGGGGCAATGACGCCGGGCAGCTGCTGCGCGTGGTCAACAGCGTCGCACCGATCCGAATCTGTGACAACGGCGGCTGGACCGATACCTGGTTCGCCGGGCACGGAAAGGTGTTCAACATCGGCGTTTATCCGTACGCTGAGGTGCAGATCGAGGTGTATCCGAAGGATGCGCGCGAGGAGCGCATCGTCATCTATGCCGAGAACTATGGCGAGCGTTTTGTGGTGCATCCCGAGAGCGAGACGTGGGACCGCCACCCGCTGCTCGAGGCTGCCGTCGAGCGCATGAAGGTGCCCGGCGATATCTCGGTACAGGTCACAATCTTCTGCGAGGCCCCGGCGGGAGCGTCGACTGGGACCTCGGCTGCGGTGACCGTGGCTCTCGTCGGAGCACTGGACTGCCTCACGCCCGGCCGGCTGACGCCCCACGAGGTGGCCTATACGGCCCACTCGATAGAAGTCGACATGCTCAAGCGACAGAGCGGCATCCAGGACCAGCTCTGCTCCGCCTATGGTGGCATCAACTTTATCGAGATGCATCAGTACCCGCGTGCGACCGTGTCGCAGCTGCAGGTGCCCAACTCCATCTGGTGGGAGCTGGAAAGGCGGCTCGCACTCGTCTACCTCGGCCGGTCGCACGACTCTTCCCGGGTTCACGAAAAGGTCATCGCCGAGCTCGAGGATGCTGGCCCCGACTGCAGGCAACTGGAGGACTTGCGCCGGACCGCAGAGCGGTCGCGCGATGCCGTCTACGCCGGGGACTTTGCTGCGCTCGGCCGGGCGATGATCGAGAACACCGAGGCGCAGGCTCGCCTGAATCCGGCGCTGGTCAGCCAGGATGCCCTGCGGGTCATCGAGATCGCCAGGGAGCATGGGGCCATAGGCTGGAAGGTGAACGGGGCAGGCGGCGAGGGCGGCTCGGTGGCGATTCTCGCCAGCGCGTGCTCCCACGAGAAGCGCGCCATGATCCGTGCCGTTGAGCAGGAGAACCCGCTCTGGAAGAGCATTCCGATCTATCTCAGCCGCTTCGGGCTGCGGGTGTGGGAGGGCTGCCCTGCCCGATCTGACGATGCGGCGCGCTGACGCCAGCCCTGAGCCGCCAACTCGCCGGTACGCCCGCCGGGCCCGAGCTGAGCAGCGGGCGGCGGCCGGGCCCGGCTGACCCTGGCGCAAGGCCGATGGTGTCACCGTAGTATGGACGGGAACAGAGCGCGGCAGTGGATATCCGGTCTTGCCCCCATGGCCTCAGCCCTGGCATCCGGCCTGTATCTGAGCCGGGTGCTGGCCGAGGGGAGGGGGGAGCTCAACCCCTGGCGTGTGCTGCTGCCTCTCGTGGCAGGTGGCCTTACGGCAGGGGCACTCGCCGTGGTTGGGCTGCGCCGCCTCGGGCGGGGAACATGGCCGCTGATCCTCCTCGGCCTCTATGTCGCCTGGCCGGTGGCCGATCCGCGGGCGGCGCTGATGGTCGGGGTGGTTGCGGCGGTGGCTTTGCTCGTGACGCTGCACCCGGGCCGGCACCTGCCGGCCTTTGTGCCAGAGCTCGCCGTGGCGATGGGGGCGTTCCTCCTCTACGCTTGCACGCTGGCGCCCTCGGTGCAGCCCGCCGATGCCGGCGAGTTCCAGCTCGTCTGCGCGGTGTTGGGCATTGCCCATCCTCCCGGCTACCCCCTGTACACGATGCTGGGCAAGCTCTTCACCCTGCTCCCGTTCGGTGATCCGGCGTGGCGGGTGAACCTGTTTGCTGCGGTATGCGCGGCGGCTACTCTGGGTGTGCTGACCCGCGCCATCCGGCAGGAGACTGATTCGGCGGCTGCGGGAGTGGCCTCGGCGCTGGCCCTTGGCCTTTCGCCGACCTTCTGGGCGCAAGGAACCTTTGCCAATATCCGTAGCCTGACGGCGCTGCTCACAGCCCTGGCCATGCACTGGCTCCTGCGCTATGGCGCGGGGCGGGCGCAGAGGTACCTGGTGGCCTTTGCGCTGAGCTTTGGCCTGGCGGTGACGCATCACGGCTCCCTGGCGCTCCTCGGGCTGCCGTTTCTCGCCTATCTGCTCGCCGTAGACCCGCGCCTGGCCATCGAGCCCCGACGCTGGCTTCGGCCGGCGGCCGCGCTGTGTGGAAGCGTGGCGACCCTGGCGTATCTGCCGCTGCGCAGTGCAATGAATCCGCCTTTCGACACCCCATCGGTGCGCACACTGGCCGGCTTTGTGGATCACGTGCTGGCGCGCGGGTTTCGGGGCGATATGCTCTACTTCCTGGGCCGGCCCGAGCAGTACGCGCGCCTGCAGGTCCTGACGAACATTCTCAGCCTCGAGTTTGGCCCGGTTCTGTGGATGGGAGCGCTGGCTCTGGGGGCTCTGTCGCTGCGGCGCGATTGGCGCTGGGGCCTGCTGTGGGCTGGGGTAGGTGTGGTCAACGCTCTCGCCGCCATCACTTACCGGGCGCCGCAGACGGTGGAGTATCTGATGCCGGCCTACGTGGCGCTCGCATATGCCCTTGGCCTGGGGCTGGGGAGCCTTCCGGACAGCGCAAAGGCTACCCCCCTCCGGGCTGGCGCCCTGGGGCTGGCGGTGTGGCTGGCCGTCGGCAACGGTCTGGCCGCGTATCCCAGCTTTGTCGCGCTGCATCGGGATACCTCGGTCCGGGAGCAGGCCGTGGCGCTGCTCAAGTCCGCTCAGCCGGGTGCGCTGGTCCTGGCCAACTGGCATGAGGCGACGCCGCTGTGGTATCTGCAGCTTGCCGAAGGGCTACGGCCGGACGTTACAGTCACCTATGTGTACCCTGAGGGGGCTACGCCCAATGGCGAGGTCTGGGCGCGGCGCATCCGCGAGTCGGTCGGAACGCGACAGGTGCTGGTGACCAACCGCTACGCCGAGTATGCCAGCCTCCCGTACCGGCTCGTGCCCGTTGGACGGGCGTGGGCCGTTGAGGAGCGGCCGGCGCAGGTCGACACTTCGGACCTGGCAGGGCCCGCGGAGTTGTTTGGGGAAAGGATCGAGCTGCTCGGCGTCCGGATAGGGGGCGAAAGCCTGGCGCCGGGCGAAGCGGTCACCCTGCAGGTCGTGTGGCGGGCGCGGGCGGCGCTGGACCGAGACTACTCCTGGTTCGTGCATCTAGTCGGCCCGCAGGGAATAGCGGGGCAGGCAGACCTCACCTATCCTGTGGGGAGCGTGACGCAGGGTGAGCTGGTGGTTGATAGCTACCGCTTCGCCCTGCGACCCGATTCATCCCCGGGCGAGTACAGGCTGCTCGTTGGGGTGTACTTCACCTTCCCGGATGGAGGCTGGGAGCGCCTTCGCACCGCCTCGGGGCAGGACGCGGTGGCCCTGGGACCGCTGCGCGTCGGGGTCCGAAGCACCCCTCCGGTTACAGCGCATCCTCAGCACCTGGCCTGGGCCGACGGCAGCCGGCTGATCGGCGTGGACTGGGACGACTCGGTCCCCGGTCAGCGGCGAGTCTACCTGCACTGGTGGCGACCCGCACAGGCGGCTCCTGTGCAGCTGTCGATCGTGTCGGACGAGGCGCCTCTGGCCACTGCCGGCCTTCCCGGCGGTGAGGGCGCCGGTCACCGGACGGTTGCCCTCGACCTGCCGCATTCAACGGGTGCGCTGCGCCTCGAGGCGAGGGTGGACGGGCAGGTGCTGGCCGCCCTCGGTCCCTGGCATCGCCCGCGCAGGGGCGCCGTGTGGCTCCGACCGCCTCCTCCGGGCGCCCGGTACCTGGACCTTGGCGGCGAAATGGTGCTCGTCGCGATACGGTGGTTGCCGGAGAGCCCGCAGCCGGGGGTGGGGCTGGCCGTCTCGCTTGACTTTATTGCCCAGCGCCCGCTGGTACGGGACTACTCGATCTCTGTGCAGATGGAGGGCGATGGCTGGCAGATACAGCGCGATGGCACCCCGGCCCTTGGCGCCGTGCCGACTCTCAAGTGGCTGGCCGGCTGGCGGGTGCGTGACGTTCGGCAGCTTGAGGTGCCGGCGATGGCTGCGGGACCGGCGCGGCTGCGCCTCGCGGCCTATGATGCCTTTACCCTCGCGCCGCTCCAGGTAGGAGATGACCGGCTGGCGAGGCTCGGGCAGGGCGTGCAGGCGGTTCTGTGGGAGGGGGTCATTGCTCCTCGGGGCGGGGTACCCTGAGTGGGGGGCGGGCTGGAGGTGAGTTGCTTGTGGCGCCCTCACGGTCTGGGCCCGGCGAGGGCAACCCTGATGTCTTCCCTCGACTTTGGCCTTTCGCCGCGCGCCCCCAACATCACGCAGAAGCCGCCGCAATGGCCCCCAGCGACCCTGTGTTCGCGGACCCCTCCCCCTTTCCCCCTC
>JAIMBM010000324.1 GCA_023511475.1 Anaerolineae bacterium | reverse complement strand
CCGAGCTGGCCCGCTTCCCCTTCCTGCACCCTTACCCGAGCCGCGCCAACTTTGTGCTCTGCCGGGTGACCGGGCTATCGGCCCGAAGGGTGTGGGAGGCGCTGCGTCGCCGGGGGGTCCTGGTCCGCTACTTCGACGAGCCCGGCCTGCAGGATTGTATCCGCATCAGTTCGGGGACGCCGGCACAGGTCGATGCCCTGCTGGAGGCGCTGCGCCAGATCGCGGAGGAAGAGCATGGAAAGGGTAGCTGAGGTCACGCGCGAGACCCGCGAGACCAGGGTTGCGGTACGCGTCAACCTCGACGGCACGGGGCAGCACGAGGTCTCAACGGGCGTCCCCTTCCTGGACCACATGCTCACCCAGGTCGCTGTTCACGGCCTGATGGACCTCTCCATCCGGGCGCAGGGTGATGTGCAGATCGACGACCACCACACCGTGGAGGACGTGGGCATCGTCCTCGGACAGGCGATTCGGGAGGCCCTCGGGGATAGCAAGGGGCTCGTCCGCTACGGCTCTGCCCTGATCCCCATGGATGAGGCCCTCGCCCTTGTCGCCGTCGACCTCTCGGGCCGGCCCTACCTGGCGTACGATGTGCGGTTCGGACAGGAAACGATCGGCCGCTTCGAGACCCAGCTCCTCGAAGAGTTCCTGCGCGCGCTGACGGCGCATGCCCGCATCACGCTACATGTGCGCGCCCTGGCCGGGCGCAACTCGCACCACCTGGCCGAGGCGATGTTCAAGGGACTTGGCCGTGCCCTGCGCGAGGCAGCAGCCCTCGACCCGCGTCGCCTGGGCGTGCCCTCGAGCAAAGGAGAGCTGTAGCTTGATCGCCATCATCGACTATGGCATCGGCAACCTGCGCAGCGTCGAGAAAGCCTTTCGCCATGTCGGGGCCGACGTCCTCGTCACCGGTGACCCGCAGGCGGTTCGCGCCGCCCGCGCGCTTGTCCTGCCCGGAGTTGGCGCTTTTGCGGATGGCATGGCGCAGCTGAAGGCCCGCGGCCTCGTGCCGGTGATTGAGGAGGCGGCGGCAGCGCGCCGGCCGATTCTGGGCATCTGCCTCGGCATGCAGTTGCTCTTCGAGGGGAGCGACGAGATGGGCCGCCACCGCGGCCTCGGCCTCCTGCGGGGCCGAGCCAGGCGCTTCCCGCCCGGCCTCAAGGTGCCCCACATCGGCTGGAATCAGGTCCACATCGTCCGCCCGAGCCCGCTGCTCGAGGGCCTCTCGCAGGATAGCTACGCCTACTTTGCCCACTCCTACTATGTCGATCCGGCCGGGGAGGACACCATCCTGGCGACAACCGAGTACGGCCGCCCCTTTGCCTCCGTCGTTGGCGCGGGCTCGTGCTTCGGCCTGCAGTTTCATCCAGAGAAGAGCCAGGACGTGGGTCTGGGCATACTCGAGCGCTTTGTGGCGCTCGTTCGTGGCCGGAGGAGCAGCTTATGATCATCTTCCCGGCCATCGACCTTCGCGGCGGGCGCTGCGTGCGCCTGCGCCAGGGGGACCCCGGCGCCGAGACGGTCTTTGGCGATGACCCGGTCGCCGTCGCGCGCCGTTGGGCAGCCGAGGGTGCCGCATGGCTTCACATCGTGAACCTCGATGGGGCACTGGGGGATGCCACGGCCAGCACCCTGAATCTACTGGCCCTGCAGGCGATCCTCAGGCAGGTGTCGGTTTCCGTGCAGTTCGGCGGCGGCCTCCGCACCATCGATGACATCGCCCGGGCGCTCCACGCCGGTGTGACGCGCGTGGTGCTGGGCACGGCTGCGGTGCGCGACCCCGAGCTTGTCGACTGCGCCCTCGGGCGCTTCGGTCCGGAGCGGCTCGTTGCGGCGATCGATGCCCGCGGCGGTCAGGTCGCCATCCGCGGCTGGCAGGAGACAACACCCCTGAGCGCTATCGCCCTTGGCCGGCAGCTCCGCGATATGGGCATCCTCCGGATCATCTATACCGATATCGCCCGCGACGGCATGCTCTCCGGCCCAGACCTCGCCGGAATCGCGGCCCTTCGCGCCGACACCGGTCTCGCCATTGTCGCCTCGGGCGGTATCGCCTCGCTCGACGACCTGAGCGCTCTGCGCCGCCTCGGGAGCTGGCTGGAGGGTGCCATCCTTGGGCGGGCTCTGTACACGGGCGCCATCCAGCTCCCCGCGGCCCTCGCCCTGGCACGAGAGCAACCGGAGGCCGGACATGCTGGCTAAACGCATCATCCCTTGTCTGGACATCAAGGACGGCCGGGTAGTGAAGGGCATCCGCTTCGTGGACCTTCGCGATGCTGGCGACCCGGTAGAGCAGGCCGCAACTTACGATGCGGCCCGCGCCGACGAGCTGGTTTTCCTGGATATCACCGCCTCCCATGAGCGGCGCGAGACCGTCCGGGACGTGGTGCGCCGCGTCGCCGACGCCATCTTTATCCCGTTCACCGTCGGTGGGGGCGTGCGGACGCTGCAGGACATTCACGACATGCTCCTCGCCGGCGCCGACAAGGTCTCGATCAACAGTGCAGCCGTGCGCAGGCCTGAGCTGATCACCGAGGGTGCACGCCGCTTCGGCAGCCAGTGCATCGTGGTTGCCATCGACGCCCGGCGCCGGCCGGGCGAGCCGCCGACCTGGGAGGTCACCGTTGAGGGCGGGCGCGTCGCAACGGGCCTTGAGGCGATCGCCTGGGCGCAGGAGGCCGAGGCCCGGGGTGCAGGGGAGATCCTGCTCACCAGCATGGATACCGACGGCACGCGCAACGGCTACGACATCGAGCTGACGCGCGCCGTTTCGGCGGCGGTCTCCATCCCCGTGATCGCCTCCGGGGGCGCGGGCACAATGGCGCACTTTGCCGAGGTTCTGACCACAGGGGGTGCCGATGCCGCCCTCGCGGCCAGCCTCTTCCACTATGGCGAGCTATCCATTCCGGAGCTCAAGGCGTACCTGGCAGCACAGGGCATTCCCATTCGTCTGTGAGCGGAGCGCTCGCCAGCGACTATATGGGGGCAGGTGACCGAGTGGCACAGCCTGATGAGGAGACTATCGTCAGCCTGCAAGAGCTGTCCTGGAACGAAAGTGGCCTGATACCGGTGGTGGTGCAGAGTGCCGGGAGCGGCGAGGTCCTCATGGTCGCCTGCGCCAGCCCACAGGCGCTGCAGCGCACCCTGGAGACCGGTCTGGCCCACTTTTTCAGCCGCAGCCGCCAGCGGCTGTGGTGCAAGGGCGAGACCTCCGGCCACTATCTGCACGTGCTGGAAGTTCGGGCAGACTGCGACGGCGACGCCCTGCTCTATCGCGTGCGACCGGAGGGGCCCGCCTGCCACACCGGTCGGGTTAGCTGTTTCTTCCGCAGCGTGCGCCCCGCGGGCGCATCCGAGGGCGAAGGCGGGCCTCCCTCCGACGGGGCGAGCGCGCCCTCTGGTAAGGCGGGCCACATCATCGACCGCCTCGAAGGGGTGATTGCCGACCGGCAGGCCAACCCAAAGCCCGGCTCCTACACCTGCCAGCTCCTTGAAGGCGGCACGTCCCTGGCAGCCCGCAAGCTGGGCGAGGAGGCGGTCGAGACTGCCGTCGCCGCTCTGGCCGAGGATGACACGCGCCTCGCCGAAGAGGCCGCCGATGTTGTCTATCATCTCCTCGTGCTGCTGGCCAGCCGCGGCCTGTGCTGGTCCGACGTGGCCAGGGTCCTCGAGGCGCGGGCGCGGGACGGTGGAGGGAACGTGGTGTTCGCGACGGCGTCGTTCTACAGTGGCCGACCCTGGAGACGTCCTTCGACAAGCCGTCCTACGCCCCGGGCGAGACGGCGTCCCTGCACGTTCGAACCTCCCTGGTCGGCGCCTGGGCCATGCTATCGGTCGAAGGGGAGCGCCTCTACCGGTGCGAGGTGCGGCGGCTGCTGACGCCCGAGGAGAACGCGGGCGCCCGACGCACCGTCTTCAACGCCTTCTACACCTCGCCGACGGTCGTTTCGGCCATCTACCGGGCCTTGAAGCGGCTCGGAGTGCCCGAGGACGCCACGGTCCTGGAGCCCGGCTGCGGCCCGGGCGGTTTCCTGCGTCTCGCCCCCGAGGCGATGCGCTTCATCGGCGTCGAGCTCGACTCGCTCTCGGGCCGCATCGCCCGGGCCCTCCACCCGCGGCACGACATCCGCATCGAGGACTTCCGCGACACGCGTCTGCTCGAGGCGGTTGACGCGGTCGTCGGCAACCCGCCCTTCGCCGACCTCAGGCGCGAGCACGCCGGCGAGCGGTTCTCGCTCCACGACTACTTCCTCGCGAAGTCGCTCGACGCCCTCAGGCCCGGCGGCATCCTGGCGCTCGTCACGACGCACCACACGCTCGACAAGCGCAACGCCCGGGTTCGGGACTACCTCGCGGGGAAGGCCGACTTCCTGGGGGCGATCCGCCTGCCGTCGGACGCCTTCGCCCGACAGGGGACGCGGGTCGTCGCCGACATCGCGATCTGCGTGCCGGTCGTCCGGCGCGAGGCCCGCGCACAAGGCAGGACGTTCCGCGCGCATCTGGCGCACCTGGTGATCCACGGCACGCTGCACGCGCAGGGCTACGACCACCAGCGGCCAGGACAAGCGCGGGCGATGGAAACGCGCGAGGTCGAACTGCTCGCGAGGCTGCGCATTCCGAGCCCCTACGACGATCGACGATGACGCAAACTCGTGACACCGCGACCCTTCGGGTTCGTTTCGCTCGTACGGGCGGCGGTGCCGTCAT
>JAIMBM010000323.1 GCA_023511475.1 Anaerolineae bacterium | reverse complement strand
ACTGGAGAACGTGCCCTGGTGGCTGCTCATCCTGATCCTGGCAGGGCTCCTGCTCATATTCTCGGTGTTCACCTCGGAGCGTTACCAGGATGCCTTCCGCTTCCTCATCGCCGGGGTCGAGATGACCATCTTTCTGACCCTGGTTTCCTTTGCGCTCTCGGTCATCCTGGGCCTGCTGGCAGGCCTCGGCCGCGTGTCCAGGAATCAGGTCATCTACACCATCGCGACGCTCTATGTAGAGGTCATCCGCGGGGTGCCGCTCCTGGTTCAGCTCATCTACTGGGCCTTTGTAGTGACCCCCGCGATTGTCAGCGCCCTGAACGCGCTGGGGCAGTTCATCCTGAGCTACCTGGCTTACGAGCCGTTGCTGGGCCTCGCCTACTCGCTCTCCTCGCTCAGCATCCAGAACGTCGACATGACCGGCCGCTGCATCGCTGGCCTGGCCTTCGGCTACGGTGCCTACGAGGCCGAGATCTTTCGCGCCGGCATCCAGTCCATCCCCAAAGGCCAGATGGAGGCGGCCCGCTCGCTCGGCATGAGCCACTATCAGGCGATGCGCCACATCATCCTCCCGCAGGCCATCCGGGTGATCCTGCCGCCGCTGGGCAACGACTTTGTGGCCATGCTCAAGGACACCTCGCTCGTCTCCGCCCTGGCCGTGAGGGAGCTGACGCAGCTCGGCAAGCTCTACCGGGGGCGCACCTTCCGCAGCTTTGAGACCTGGAATACGGTGAGCTTTATCTATCTGAGCATGACCATCGTCCTCTCGCTCCTCGTGAGGTCGCTCGAGCGCAGGATGCGCACGGAGTGATTCCCTGGCACCAAAAGTGATAGGGAGCAAGGGGCAACCTGCTCCTGCACCTCGGGCCGACGCCGGGTAGCCCGGGCAGGCTTGCGGCAGAGGACCGGGGGAACGGCGGAGAGTTCGTCGGACTATGCGTATAGAGGTCGATTGTGAGCGCATCAGGCGCAACACCGAGGCCCTGCTGCGCTGGTGCGCGCCTCGCGGCATCGAGATTGTCGGCATCACCAAGGCCTGCTGCGGTCACCCCGAGGTCGCCCGGGCCATGCTGGCCGGCGGCGTGCGGATGCTGGGCGAATCGCGGCTGGTCAACGTGGCACGGCTGCGGCAGGCGGGGATCGACGCCGACATCATGCTCCTGCGCCTGCCGGCGCTGAGCGAGGTCGAGCAGGTCGTCGCGCTGACGCAGGTGAGCCTGAACTCCCAGATCGAGACGGTGCGGGCGCTGTCCGGAGCCGCCGTGGCGCGCGGGGTCGTGCATCAGGTGATCCTGATGGTGGAGACCGGCGACCGCCGCGAGGGCGTGATGCCCGAGGACGCCGTGCAGGTTGCGCGTCAGATGCACGAGTTGCCCGGCGTCGACCTTGCCGGGATCGGGACCAACGTGCTGTGCATCGGTGGCGTCCTGCCGACCCGTGAGAACACGCAGTTGCTCGTGGACATCGCCGAGGCCATCGAGCGGGACCTCGGGATCGAGCTCCGGGTGATCTCGGGGGGCCACACCTCCAACCTCATGCTGATCACCACGGAGGAGCTGCCGGCGCGCATCAATCAGCTCCGGATCGGCCACGGCATTCTCCTCGGCTGCGACGACCCGCCGCTCTACCCTCTCCCCTGCCCCTACCAAGACGCCTTCACGGTGTACGCCGAGGTGATCGAGGTCCTCAGCAAACCCTCGCTGCCGGAGGGCCCGGTCATGGTCGACGCCTTTGGCCGCAAGCCCCATTGGGAGGACCTCGGGGTGCGACGCCGGGCCATCCTCGCCATCGGCGAGCAGGACCTGCGGACCGAGGCGCTCCGCCCGCTGCGGCCGGGCGTGTCCATCGTCAGCGCCAGCTCCGATCACCTCGTAGTGGACGTCACCGAGGCCGACCCGCCCGTCCGCCTCGGTGAGGAGCTCGCGTTCCGCCCCGCCTACGGCGCCATCGCCACGGCCATGGCCAACGCCGACATGCCCAAGGTCGTCAAGCCCATCCTGGAATGAAGGACAATGACCTCAAAAGGCCAGGCCTCAGGGAGCGGCGCCCTGACGTAGCAGCGGCAGGGCGCTTGCGCGAAGCGCGCAAGCGCCCTATAATGGTCCTGGCACGCCCGGACCCTCACTTTGGGCCGGGCGTGTTTCCCAATGAGGGGGAGTGCACTGTGCCGCGACCGGTGAGGGCCTGCGGTGCAGGCGGGAGAGGCGGTTGTCGTGCGGAACTTTATCGCAGTCCGATGGGTGCTCATCTACACCATGGTCCTCAACCTCCTGGTGACAGGGGTCAAGCTGGTCGTGGGCTATCTCACCGGCTCGCTGAGCCTGATTGCAGACGGGTTCGACTCGCTCTTTGACAGCGCCTCCAACGTCGTCGGGCTGGTCGGCATCTATGTGGCGCGCCGGCCGCCGGACCCCAGCCACCCCTACGGGCACCGCAAGTTCGAGACCCTCTCGGCAGCCAGCATCACCATCCTCCTGTTCCTGACCACCATCGAGCTGGTGCGGGGCGCCATCAACCGGCTGCGCAACCCGGTTGCACCGGAGGTGACCGTCTGGACCTTCGTGGCGCTCGGGCTCAGCGTGGCCGTTCACCTGTACGTGACCTGGTACGAGCGGCGCCGCGGGCGGGAACTGAAGAGCCAGTTCTTGCTCGCCGACGCAGCCCACACGCAGGCTGATGTGCTGGTGTCGATTTCTGTCGCAGCCGGGCTCGTGCTGGTGCGCGCTGGCCTGCCCAGCATTGACGCCATCCTTGCGCTCGGCATCGCCGTCCTGATCGCCAAGATCGGCATCGAGATCATCCGGGACACTTCGAAGGTCCTTGCCGATGCCGCTGCCCTGGACGTAGCCGAAGTGGAGCGCATCGCCCGCGAGGTGCCGGGCGTGGAGACGCTGCACCATGTCCGCAGCAGGGGGCAGGAGGACGACATCCACCTCGACCTGCATATCCGGGTCCGCGAGGATATGCCCGTGGCGCAGGCGCACGAGATTGCCCACGAGGTCGAGCGCCGGCTCCTCTCCGAGGTCGACGGGCTGCGGGACGTGATCGTGCACGTCGAGCCGGAGCGCGGCGCCGGGCCGCGCGAGCACCTCCTCGACCGGCGCATACGCGCCATTGCCCGGCGGCTGCCGGGCACGGCGGTGCACAGCATCCAGGCCCACGAGGTCGAGGGCCGCTTCTTCGTGACGCTGCACCTCGAGGTCGACCGGACGCTGACAGTCGAGGAGGCCCACGGCCTGGCCAGTCAGCTCGAGGACATGCTGCGAGAGGAGCTCCCTGCCACGGCCTCAGTGGAGGTGCACGTCGAGCCCGGCGACCGCGGCGGCGCGCAGGCCGCGGTCGCGGACGAGGCGGCCTATCAGACGGTGCGCGTTGCCATCGATGAGGCCACACGGTCGGTGCCGGGCCTGAGCGGCTGCCACGATCTCGTTGTGCAGCACATTCACGGCGAGCTCCACGTCAGCGCTCACTGGGAGTGCGACGGAACTCTGCGCGTGGACGAGGCCCACAGCCTGACCCGGGAGCTGGAGCGGCGCATACAGGAAACCCTGCCGGAGGTCGGGCGCGTGGTCGTCCATGTCGAGCCGCGGCCGCCGCAGTGAGGCACCATCCGGGATATGGCGGTCGGCGCCAAACCTGTGCGGTGCGCCGTCCCGGCGCGCCGCACCCGACGCCGCGGCCTGGACTGGCCAAGGCCCCTCCGAGGGCTGGGTGGCCAGGTGCACCGGCATTGCAGCGCCCGAGGGTTCACCCTCGGGCTCAGCGCGGCGAAGCCCCCTTCGGGGGCTGGGCGCCGAAGGTGCGCCGGCACTGCAACGCCTGCGGGGCGATCCTCATGGCGTGCCGCCGCCCGAGGGTGAACCCTCGGGCTCAGCGCGGCGAAGTCCCCTTCGGGGGCTGGGTAGCCGCGGTCCAGTGGGGTACAGAGCAAGGGCGAGGGGGGAGCGTAGGAGGGCAGCATGCCATACTGGCGCCTGTTCTACCATTTCGTGTGGAGCACCAAGGGGCGAGCACCGCTGATCCGGGCGGGCATCGAGAGCCGCCTGTACGCCGCGATCCGCCAGAAGGCCGAGGCGATGGGAGCCGTGGTTCACGCCGTGGGCGGCACGGAGGATCACGTCCACCTGATCGCATCGGTTCCCCCCGCCCTTTCGCTGGCCCGGTTCGTCGGCGAGGTCAAGGGCGAGAGCTCCCACGTGGCTAACAACGAGCTTGCCGGCCGCGGTGAGTTCGCGTGGCAGGGCGACTATGCCGCCGTCACCCTCAGCGAGGACCGGCTCCGCGGCATCGTCCGATACGTTGTGAACCAACGCCTCCACCACCGCGAAGGCACCATCATGCCACACCTTGAATGGGACAGCGCTCCGCCCAGGCCAACCGCACGCGATGCCGGCTAGCCCCGGTTCGGGTCTTCGTGCTCACGCGCTTCGTCCCCTCCCCAAGCCCCCGGGCCCACCGGCCGAGCCCCAGCCCCGGAGGGGCTTCGCCGCCACTGAGCGCGAGGCTTCCAGCCTCGCGCGGAGCCACAACTGCCCGAGCCCTCCACCGGCCTGACGCGCTCCGCCCCACTTGCTCGCCCCCAGCCCCGGAGGGGCTTCGCCACCACTGAGCGCGAGGCTTCCAGCCTCGCGCGGAGCCGCAACCACCCGAGCTCTCCACCGGCCTGACGCGCTCCGCCCCAGCTGCTCACCCCCAGCCCCGAAGGGGCTTCGCCGCCACTGAGCGCGAGG
>JAIMBM010000322.1 GCA_023511475.1 Anaerolineae bacterium | reverse complement strand
GCTCTGGGTGGTGCAAGTGACCGGGACCAGTCGGGCCAGTTAGGTGAGAGTGCGGGCTGGCCATCCAACCTCTCTGGCTGGGACGCCGGAGCGATACCCTGCCCCGATGCGCCACTCACGCACCATTGGGTGGGGTAGCGTGCACAGCACCTCGCTCTCGACTACCTAGAGGCCGGCGCATCCTTGGTCCGGCCCATCCATTCCAGATTGTCGAGCTCGCCAAAGTGGTCCCTGAAGATGCGATAGTACATCAGTTCCTCTTTGGTGCGCAGGTGCCAGCCATTCGGCAGCTGCCGCTCGTGCAGGAACTGTCCGTCGCTGATGCTCTCTTCTGCATGTCGCGCCAAGAGCTCGCCAATGCCCGCCCCACGCCAGAACTTGGCCTTGGGCCGCCAGAGTACGGAAGCGGGCAAAAGCTCCTCGACCGCCTTGCGCAGTATCCATTTCTCGATGGATGCGCTGGCCTGGCGGTAGAGCTTGTACTCCGCGGGGATGCAGGCGACGTACTCGAGGACGTCGGGGTCCGTGAAGGGCACAAGCGCGAGGAGCCCATGTGCCTGTGCGCAGCGGTCCACCCGCTGCAGCGCGGTGTTGTGCAGCCTTCCGATGATGTCCTGCAACTCGGCCGGGACTCTTTCGGGCGGCAAGTTCTTGAGGTAAGCATAGCCCGCAAAGAGCTCGTCGGCGCCTTCGCCGGAGAAAACTGCACCCACGTACTCGGAAGCCATCCTTGCGGTGAGATAGTTCGTGACCGACGAGCGCACGAGGAGGGCGTCAAAGGACTCGAGATGGTAGATGACCTCTGGCAGGGCTGCCAGCAGGTCCCCGAGCGTGACGACGAGTTCGTGATGGCGGGTGCCAAGGTACCCGGCCATCTCTTGGGCATACTTCAAATCAGGTGCGCCCTCTACGCCACTGACGAAGGAGTGCAGCGTCCGCACGTGGGGCTTGGCCAGCGCAGCAATGGCTGAGGAGTCGAGCCCGCCCGAGAGCCAGGCGCCCATATCATCGGCAACAATGCGGCGGATGACCGCCTGCTCCAGCCTGAGCCGTAGCTCAGCGGCGATCTCCTCCGTGTCGCGGAGGGGCAGAACCCTGGACCTGACGTCGCCAAACGGCTTCAGACCTGTGCCGGGTGTGAACATGAACCCCGGCGGAACCTCGTGCACATCTTTCGTGACCGCTAGCAGGCCCTTAACCTCCGAGGCAAACGCCAGCCCACTCTTCGTGTGGCCATAGTAGAGAGGCTTCACGCCCAGTCGGTCCCGCGCCAGAAGCAGCCCGTCGCTCGTGATGGCGGCCATGGCAAAAGGGCCTCTGTGGTCTGCCAGGAGCTCGGGATCGGGGAGCGGTGCGGAGACCGCATCCCACACGGCTTGCTTCCGCAAGGCTACAGGTGTGGGGCGGGCCTCGGTGTCGTTCCACACCGCCAGCATGGTGACTCCGCCTGCCTGGACTGCCTTCCGGTGTTCCCTGCCTCGATGGGAGATTCGCTCTAGCATGCGAGAGGCCTTGGATCGCCCCTCGGGCCCAACGATGCCTGCGATTCCTGCCATTACGACACCTCCTTCCTGAGCAGGCCACTGTCGGTGCTGTCCCAGCGGATAGCAGACACTGGCTCGCGTGTCGGCCCGGCTCACCAGAGTCCTATGGCGCCTTCTTTCTGAACGCAGTGACGGATGCCGCCATGTCCCCACCATGCGCCTCAGCTCGAGGCGAGGGGCAGACGAATCTACCCGTCATGCGAGGTAGAACAAGCAAGGCGGTCCACAGATGGAGGATGCCGGCCGGCGTCTCACGCACCGCAGCCTGGCCGTTACCCGAGGCTCCTGCACAGCGGGCTCATGCCCAATCGGGGCAAAGCCCGCTCGGGGGTTGCTGGCCACTTGTCGGGGACAGGCGACGTGCCCGGGCGCCGCGACCCCGTCACCGGCATCTGCCAGGCGTCTGCCTGCGGCTATTCACTGTGCTGCAAGGGCTCGTCAGCCGGGCACTGAACCCCGTGGCGAAGTCGACGACAGTATACCAGATTCGTGTAACATGTCAACCGACCCTGCCGCGGTACATTTCGAGTCTGGGGTAGGCTGCCCCCGGTCACGCCTCTCGCACCGCCCACTGTGCTCGGCGGGGCGACGAATAGGGGAGGCTGGTACGACCGTTACAGCGCGCTGACTTCGGCGAAGCCAGCTATTCCGCGCCGAAGATGATGGCCCTCGTTTCCGCCAGCTCCACACGCCGGGTCGCTAACTTGCGCATCTCTGGTCCCGGCCTATACTTCCCGCCGGTGGCCGGGCACCGGCCAGACAATGCCCAATGCCCACTCTGGAGGACCCCGTAATGGCGACAGTCAGAACAGCGATCATCGGAATGGGGATCGGACGCCCCAACGGCAGGGCCATCGCCCGCAACATGCGGGGACGGGTCGTCGCGCTCTGCGATCTCTACAAGGAGCGCATGGAAGAGTTCGCCCGCGAGCTCCCCGAGCCACCCAAGCTCTACACCGACTATCGAGAGGTGTGCCGCGACCCGGAGGTCGATGCCGTGTTCGTGGGCACCCCGAATCAGTGGCACGTGCCCATCGCCCTCGAGGCGGTCCGCAACGGCAAGCACGTGCTCGTCACCAAGCCCCTGGCCGACTCGGAGGAGGCGGCCCGCGAGCTGGTCGAGGCCGCCGAGGCCGCCGGGGTGGTGAACATGATGTCCCTCTCCACCCGCTTCTCCGATCCCGTCCAGTATCTCGGACGCCTGGCGCAGCGGGGCGAGTTCGGCGAGCTCTACTATGCCCGCGCCAGGAGCGTGCGCCGCAGCGGCATTCCCACGTGGAGCCTGGGCTTTATTGAGAAGGGTGGCGGCGCCTTCCGCGATGTCGGCGTGCACGCCCTGGACGCCGTCTGGTGGCTGATGGGCATGCCCAGGCCGGTGAGCGTGGTCGGCGTTGCCGGGGCCAGGTTCGGGCCACGGGGCGTCGGCTACTGGGACTTTAGCCCCGCCTCCGAGGAGTATTACCGGCAGTTCGCCGCTGATGACTATGGCGGCGGCTTTATCCGCTTCGAGAACGGTGTCGGCCTGCAGATCGAGAGCTTTTGGGCCAGCCACCAGCGCGCCGAGTTCCAGATCGAGCTTTTTGGCACCGAGGCGGGCGCGCAGCTGGATCCTCTGACCCTCTACCGCACCGTCGACGGTGCCCCGCAGGACATCTCGGTCAAGCTCCCCAAGGGCCCCGAGGTGTGGGACCGCATCGCCGCCCACTTTATCGAGTGCATCCTCGACGGCAAGCCGTGTGAGGCGCCTCTGCGCCACGGGCTGATGGTGCAGCAGATGATGGAGGCGCTCCTGAAGAGCGCCGAGACCGGCCGGGAGGTCAGGCTGGACGGCGCCGGCGGGTGACCGCGGGAACGGCGCTGAGCGGAGCCCGCCGCTAGGCCCGCTCAATGTCGCGGGCGGGGCGACCCCCTGCGCGCGACGCTGAAGAGTGGGGGGGGGGGAAGGCCTCCCCTCGGCGGCTGGGTCCTTTTCCAGCCCGAGGCATCGTGCGGGGCTGTAGCTCGGGATTCAATCCTGGGCTACAGCCCCGCGCTCAGAGGCGGCGAGTCCCCTTCGGGGTTGGGTTCAGGGTCGGACAGACGCGGTGTGGCGGTCCGGTCGCAGGGGGAGCGATGCAGCGGCTGATCGAAACCTACCTGCCGATTCGCGAGCTGCGGTGCTGGTGGCTTTCGCCTTGCACGCAGCCACCGGCCCGCCCCTGAGGATTGGGCACGTGGGCTCATAGGGTTCGGAGACCGTGCCCTGGGGGGCCGGGCACCGCAGTGTGCTATCCGGTGCCGGCGGGGAGGGGCTCTATCTGCCGCGCAGGGGCTCCAGGCGGGGGCTGTGGCGGCCCCCTAGCGTCCCGCCATAACCTGCCGCACGAACTGCTCGGCCTGGTACGTCCACCTCTGGGCGACCACGTGAACCATCGGCTGCCTATCGGCCCTTGCGAGCACCGCGACCCGGCCGCCGCCCCCTACAAACTCTATGCGGGTCGGCTCCTCGGCGGTGACGTCGAGTCCGAGGCCGTCGGGTCCCCTCCCAAAGTGCTCCCTCGCGAGGCTGAGGACCTCCTCAGGGCGCCGATCGGTGGCTGCTTCGTAGTGGATCACACCGTCAACCGGCTCCCCTTGCCCGGAAAGGAAGGCCTGTGCTTCCGCGTGCCAGTGGCTCGTCACCACCGAGACTTTGCCCGGGTGACCGGGGTCGATCTCGACCGCCAGGTCGCCGAGGGAAGCGGTGAAGAGCAGCCGAAATGGCTCTCGCCCGATCAGCGACATCTCGTGGGGCGCGTGCCTGCCAAAGTAGAGCATGGCACGGCGCCGCACCTCGCGCACCGGCAGGCCCGTGCTAATCCAGTACCTCACGCGACACTTCCAGTTGCAGGCTGTCGTCGGAGGCGCCGTTGAGCCAGGCTTCTCCGCCGGCTGCCCTCGCCCTCAGGGAGGCACGGATCGCCTGCAGGAACGGCGCAATGTTGAACGGCTTGTTGAGCACATGCTCGGCGAGGCGGCGGACCTCAGGGCTGACCTGGCAGCTGGAGACGACGATGACGGGTATCTTCCGGGTGCGAGCGTCGGCTTTGAGCAGGGCGAGCAGGCCGTTACCGCTGTACGTCCCCAACTCGAGATCGAGCGTGATCAGGTCGATGGGGCTGCGCTCAAGGGCCGAGAGGGCCGAGATCACGTCCGGTGCGCTCTGCAC
>JAIMBM010000321.1 GCA_023511475.1 Anaerolineae bacterium | reverse complement strand
GAACAGGATATGAGCGCGTCGGCAGCATGAGGCGCGACACCTGACCCCACGGGCCACGGCAGGTACGGGACCGGCTCGAGCAGCCCCCGCCCATCAGCAGGGCGGGGGCTTTGCTGTCTCTGGCGGCACCGCGGCGGCCGTTGCCCCCCGGCGACGTGTCGCCGAACTGGCGCATATCCATAACCCGTCGTACGACAACCGAGGGAGGGTGACGTATGCCGAATAACGGAACAATCGCTGCCTGTAAAGCTGCATTGAATCCACAAGGTGATGGATTTACATCAGGCCGGGTATCCGATAGACTAGAAACGGCTGCAGCCGCATTGCCCGCCACGCGACTGGGCCTCCATAGCAATGGGATGATATGCGGAATCTGTCGGGGGTAGCAGGTTGGCTGATGCCGGGGTGAGGGCGCCGGGCCTGTCGCCTGCGGCCGAGAGCCGGCTGCAGAGCATCGTTGCAGCACGCAATGTGGTCATTACCGAGGGGGTCCGCGCCCTGTTGGCCGACGCCGCGGTGGAGGTGGTTGGCATCGCCCAGTCGCTTGAAGAAGGACTGCAGCGGGCGGCCGAGCTTGGTGGGGGACTCCTAATCATCGACGCGCAGTTGCTTGACGCGACGCCGCCCGGCCTGGACGCCGCGAGGTGCGCGAGCGAGGCAGTACGGCTCATCGTCCTGTCGGTCGACGACGAGCCCGCCTACGTGAAGGAAGCCGTCGCGCTCGGCGCCATGGCCTACCTCCGCGGCGATATCACGGCGGCGCGCCTCCAACTGGCCGTTGAGGCAGCCCGGCAGGCCCATTTCCTGATCGACCGGGTGTCCCTGCGTCGGCTTCTTGAGGGTCCGAGGCGCCGCGTGCTGCACCGCGCCACGAGCCCCATACCAGAACTCACCCCCCGCGAAGCCCAGGTCCTGCTGCTCGTGGCCGAGGGCCTGACCAACCGGCGGATCGCCAGGCACCTCTCGGTGAGCACGGGGACGGTTCGGGTGTACGTCTCCCGCATCCTGGCCAAGCTGGGGTTGGCCGACAGGGCAGAGGCGGCGCTGTGGGCGCGCACGCATGTCGAGGAGTGGCGTGGGGGAAGTGGTGCCGGGCTGCCGCCCGGATAGGGGGTCCGCCGGTTCCGGGACCCCAGCCGGCGTCGATGGGCCCGAAGCGTCGATGCTCGGGCGCCTGGAGTACCGCACCTCGTGCCAGCGCTCTCCCGCCTGAAGCTGGCCGTACAACTCGCTCTCTTGAAAGCGCCGTATCAGGCGCCGCGCCGTCCGAACGGCGCGCGCGATCTGCTGCGCATCGGTCAGCCCTGCCTGACGCGCCCTCACCCGCATCGCCGCGACCAGCCTGGGATCATCCCATCGCTGCCAGAGGCGCAGGCCAAGGTGCACCAGGGTGCCGACTACCCAACTCGGAGGCCGGGCCGTCGGGCGTTTCGGCACGACCCGCCACACTCCTCTCGGAGGCCGGGGCGGCTCCGCCTCCCCCGCCACCACGCACGGTGCGGCGAGCGGCGCGCACAGCTCCTCCTCTCCCACTCCCACCGGCGCTGCGAGGGCAGGCTGCGGGCGCATCGCCGCGGAGGCGCCCACCGTCGGCCCGTACAGCGTGCAGACGACTGCTCCCTCCCACAGCGCCAGTGTAACCGCCCCATCTTCGGGCGGCGCCGCAGACAACACGGCCTCCTCGTCGACAGCGGCCACGATCCGCGCGGCCCAGCCCCCAAGCCCCACCCCGGCTTTGCTGTATCGGGCGTGCCCGCTCACGAGCAGCTTCTCACTGGCCCGCGTCGCCGCCACGTAGAGCACCCGCCGGTCCTCGGCATCCTCCATCTCCTGCTCACTGCGGTGCGCCAGGCGATGGGCGAGCCCATCGCGCTTTTCGGAGCCATCGGCCCGGCTCACGGCGACAAGCAATCCCCACCGCGGGTGCACCAGCGCTCGGGGCACAGCGTGCCTCCCCTCGTGGCCCGCGTCGGCGATGACCACGACCGGGAACTCGAGCCCTTTGGCCTGGTGCACGCTCATGAGGCGAACCGCCTCGCCAGCCTCGGGCGGCGCCTCGCCCTCGCGCGCCGCCACATCGCGGAGCGTCTGCAGATAGGTCAGGAACTCGCCGACGCTGACGGCCCCGCTGCGATGTGCGTCCGCGAGGAGCTTCTCCACGTTCCTCCGCGCGCGCTCGCCCTCCGGGCAGAGGCGCAGCATAGCCAGATAGCCGGTCACATCCAGGAACTGCTTGAGCACCGCCGCCACCGGCTGTCGGCCGACGAGGGGCGCCAGCTCGCTGAGGATGCCAGCCGCACGGGCCGCTCGCGCCTGCTCTTCCGGATCGAGCACGCTGAGGCCCTCGCGCAGCGCGGCCGCCAGGCGACGCGGACCGGTTTCCGTCGCCCAGCGCAGGAGGTACAGGCTGGCGTCGGCAAGGCCGATGGCCGGCGAGCGCAGGAACCCGGCGAGCGCCAGGTCGTCCTCCGGCGCAGCCAGCGCCCGCAGGGTGTTGAGCAGGTCGCGCACCTCTGGCCTGTCCAAAAAGCCGGTGCCTGCAATCGTCACGTAGGGTATCGCTGCCTCCTCAAAGGCCGCCTCGTACACCGCAAAGTAGGTCGTGGCGCGGAACAGGCAGGCGATCTCTCCCCAACCGACGCCCTCCTCCTCGTGCAGGCGCAGCAAGCGCCCGGCGAGGGCTGCTGCCGCCACCCGCCGGCCCTCCTCGGCCGTTGGCCCCACTCCAAGGTGCAGCTCGAAGAAGGGAGGCTGCATCTCCGCATCGGCCCTATCGGCCACCAGCGGCGCAAAGGGGACGCGGTACGCCCGCCGGAGATCGTCCTCAGTGCCGAGGATGCGTTCCAGCAGCCGGTTGAGGAGATCGACGAGGCCAGCATGGGCCCGGTAGCTCCGCGCCAGGCTGCGTACCCTTCCTCCGGCGGCGCATATCTGACCTTCCACGCCCCGGAACACGGTCACATCGGCACCCCGAAAGCGGTAGATGGACTGCTTCGCATCGCCGACAATGAAGAGGCGGCCGGAGCGCCCCGCCGGGGCGCCAAGGAGGGCTTCAATAAGGCGGCGCTGGCGGTCGTTCGTATCCTGGAACTCGTCCACCAGGACCGCCTCGGTCCGCCCCTGGTGATAGGCGGCCACCTCCGGGCACTCCTGCAACAGCCGCAGAGCGCCGGCTTCCAGGTCATCGAAATCGAGCGCCTGCCGCCCGGCCTTCAGCGCCCGATACTGCTCAACGACCTGCCCGAAGAGCGCGACAAGGGCCGGCCAGGCATCAGCGAGCTCCTCATCCAGTGCCGGGTCGGCCGATTCCACCGTGCGGCAGATCTCGTGGGTATACAGCTCGTGGAGCTTTTTCAGGTGCTGGCGAACCTCGGGAGCCCTGTCGCCCCAGGCCTGGCGGGTGCCTGCATTCCCAGGTGCGCTCAGCCCAGCGCTCAGGCAATCAAGTGCCTGCCTCCAGGCGCCCCCGCGGACGCACGCTTGCGCCTCTCGTACGGCCAGGATGGCCGCGCATCGGCGCACATCGAGCGAGTCCCCGGCAACGAGGGGTTCCAACGCCTCCAGAGCCTGCAGGTGCGCCTCCCATTCGGCGCTGAAGAGGATTTCCGAGAGCCACTCGCAGCGCGCGCTGATCCACAGCGCAAGCACGTCACCCTGCGAGCGCGCCAGTGCCTCGTCCACCTCGAGCCGCTTGCCCAGCAGGCTCTCGAGGAGGTCGCGCAGCCCCTCTGGGCCGCCCAGCAGCGGGAAGCAGACGGCTGCCGAGGGCTCCTGGACCGCCCAGGCCAGGGCCCGTTGCACCGCCTCCGCCCGCAGCGCAGCCGCCTGACCCTCCTCCAGCACCTCGAACCGGGGATCGATCCCCGCCTCCGCAGGGTGTGAGCGGAGCAGCCGGGCACACAGACTGTGGATCGTGCCGATCGGCGCCTCATCGATGGCGACATAGCGCTCCAGCCACTCCGAGCGCGTCTGAGGGTCTGGCGCCCGCTCGAGACCCCGGAGCAGCTCCCGCCGGATGCGGGCCCGCATCTCCTCGCCAGCGCGCTCGGTGAAGGTGATGGCGACGATCCGCCTCGGGTCGACACCCTCTGTCAGAAGGTAGAGAAAGTGTCCCACCAGAGTGGACGTCTTGCCGGAGCCGGCGCCGGCAAGGACCGCGGTGTCGCTGCCACGGCACCACGCGGCGGCGCGCTGCTCCGCCGAGAGTCTGAGCCCAGAGAGGAAGGCTTCGTCCACAGCTTCGTACCCCTCGACGAAGGCGCAGGCGGATGGCGGCCCTTCCCCGGCTGTGCCTCGCTGCCTCCCGCACGCCGGACGTCACCACTCCGATCAGGGCCGCCTTCCCCGCGTATACTGCCAGCACACATCCACGCCGGCGCAATAGCTCCCACATCCCTCCTTTGGAGGCCGGGGAGCAAAATCGCCCGCCCTCACGCGCGCGCTCGCCTCGAGGGCCCACTCCACCGCACGATCGACGGCGCCCCGCACCCCTCCTTCGAAGCGCCCGAGCGCCAGGCTGCTCCTCCTGGCAGCGCGCACATGCCAGTAGAACCCGTCCACGACCTGCCTGCCCTTGAGGAACTGCTCCACCGCCAGCGCATAGAGCGCAAGCTGAATGCGGCGGCCCTCGAGGAGCTCGCCCGCGCCGATCAGCTGGCTTCCGCTCTTATAGTCGATCACGCGCAGGCGACCCATGTCGTCGGCATCGACGCGGTCGACGATCCCGAGGAGCAGAAT
>JAIMBM010000320.1 GCA_023511475.1 Anaerolineae bacterium | reverse complement strand
GGGTTCAGGGGCGGACAGGCGCGCCCTGTCTGTCAATGGTAGGAGCCGAACGAGTACGGCAGCGTTCGGGCCCAGCCCCCGAAGGGGGCTTTGCCCTTTTGAGCCCGAGGCTTCAGCCCCGCGCTCAGGGGCGGCGAAGCCCCTTCTGGGCTGGTTTGAGCGGCAGACATGCGCCGTCCGGCGGCCCGACCGCAGGCTCGGGAGCGATGCGGTCGCCGATCGCATCCCACCTGCCCATTTACGGGCTACTGTGCCGGCGGCTTTTGCCGCGCACGTAACCACCTATCCGCCCCTGAACCGACCGGGGGGAGGGGTGCAGGGCTACCCCGTCCGGGCCATGCCCTGAACACGAGGCTGAACACGCACGCTCAGCCCGACGCCTGACGGACCCGCCAACCCTGTAGTTGACGGCCAGCGCCCCGCTGCATAACATGGAGACGCACCTCGGCCCTGAAGCCCTGAACCGTTACCCACAGAAGGAGCAACCCATGATTGGCATGGAGCAGGGGATCACCCCCAGCGGACTCGTCTACCTCTTCGGCGAGCAGTTCGTCGAGCCGGCGAAGGCGTTCGGCGAAGAGTTGCTGTACAGCGGCGCCAAGGTCAAGGCCCGAGAGCTGGCCGAGATGCTCTACGCCGCCGCCCTGGTCGCTCTGGAGACCGATGGCATCGTGCGCCTCGAGCTGGCAGCGCGCAAGCGGCTCCTCGGCCTCGCGAAGGCACAGACCGTGGCGGTAGTGCTCCTCGCGAGAGCCAACCCGGGCGGCCTCGAAGGCAGCATCCTGGCCTGCCTCAGCCCCAACCCCTCCGGGAACGACGTGCCCGACCTGCTCTACCGCCACCTCGGCAGGGACATGGACAACCCCTGGGCCCACATCACAGAGCTCGTCAAGCGGGACCTGGCATCCCGTGGCTTCCTGCAGGAGGAGCGGACTCAGCGTACGGGCCTGGGCTCGCTCCTCGGGGACAAGGTGACGCTCCGCGCCGTGCCCGAGCGCATCGCGCCACTTGCTGCGCAGGCAGGGCAGATCAGAGGCCTGCTCCACAGCTTTCGCTCGCAGCGCGCCGACGTTGCAAGCCAGCTCTGGAAGGACCTGCGCGCCGGCTTCCAGCGGCGCCTAGAGAGGCAGGAGATCGAGACCGACTGATCCTCTCGACCCCGCAATGCCCTGCCCGCAGAGCCGGTCAGGGGTTGATAGACTCGTGGAGCCAGCCATGCAAGACGCCTGTCGGGATCAGCCAGCACAGAGCCGGGCCTGCCATTTGCCGACCGCCTGCCGTATGCCCTTCCGCAAAGCACTCACCTTGACGGAACCCCTCCCGTCCTGTACAATTGCCTCTACATATCGCAGAGGCGGCCAGACCTCGTTCCTCTTTCCCCGAACGTCGCGCTCCCCAAACCCAGGCCCTGCAGATCACGTCCTTGCGGCTGGGCGACTGCGCAGCGCCCCCGCCTGCTGGATCGGCTGATGGCATGAAGACAGGACCGTACCACAGATTGGCTGGCCTCGCTGCTGCATCGCTGCTGACACTCGCGGCATGCGCCACCCCACAGGTGCCCCGAGCCCCTGTGACCCTCCCACAGACCGCACCTGTACCGGAGGGGACGGCGCCCGCCCCGCCGTTCCCTACCGAAACCCCTGCGCCTCCGGCGCTCACGGCAACGGAGGCCGCCGAACGCCTCGCTCGCGCGGCGCAGGACCAGGAGAACGGGCGCTATGAGGCGGCAGCGGCCGCGCTCAGTGAGCTGCTCCTGCGGAACCCGCCGCACGAGGCCGCGCGAGAGGCCCTCCTGCGGCTCGGCTACTGCCAGCTGCGGTCCGGTGCCCATGCTGATGCTGCCGAGAGCCTGCGCCGGTTCATCGCCGCCTACCCGGATGACCACCGGATGCCGACCGCCCAGTTCTGGCTTGGAGAGGCGCTGGCAGGGCTCGGGCAGGGTCAGGCCGCGGCCAATGCGTATCGCGCCTATCTGGAGCGTCGGCCGCTCCTCCAGGGCTATGTGCAGGCGCGCATCGGCGATGCCCTCGCCGCCACCGGAGACCACGCCGGCGCGTGTGTTGCCTACCGCGCTGCCGCCGACTACCAGGAGGAACCGGCCGACCGGGCGGACATGCTGGAGCGGCTGGCCACGTCACTGCGCGCGCAGGCACGCTATGATAAGGCGGTCGCGGCCTACGACGAGATCCTGGCCCTCGCTAAGAACGCACTCTACCGGGCCGAGATCACCTATCAGGCCGGCGACGCCCTCCGCGAGGCGGGTCGGACGGCCGACTCGGCCGCCCGCTGGAACGAGCTGGTGAGTACCTGGCCCGACTCGGCCCGTGCCGCCGAGGTCCTGCCCATCCTCGACGAGTGGGGTCTGGCGAAGACGGATGCACTCACCCGGGCCCGGGTGTACTACTGGGCGGGGCGCTACTCGGATGCCCTGGCTGTTCTGCAGCGAGTCATCGATGCCGGGCCGGTGCAGCACAGCGCGGATGCCCACTACTGCGCGGCCCTCGCCTATCGCCAGCTCGGGCAGCACCAGGCTTCGTTGCGCGAGCTGGATGCGCTCGTCCAGGGCCACCCCCAGAGCGGGCTGGTGCCTGAGGCGCGCTACCAGCGGGGCGAGGCCCTGGCGCTCCTCGGCGCGGTCGACGCTGCTGCGGCCGCCTTCCGGCAGTGCGCGGCGCTCCACCCGCAGCACCAGCGGGCGGTCGATGCGCTCTGGCGGGCCGCCCAGGTCTTTGACGAGTCCGGTCGCTCGTGGGATGCCTCCGCCGCCTACGCCCAGGCCGCCGCGACCTACCCCGGCGCCTCCTACGCCTCCGATGCGCGCTTCCGCGCCGGCTTCACCCACTATCTCATGGGCGCGGTGCGCACCGCCCTGCAGGTGTGGGCGGACATGCTGCCACAGGAAAGGGAGCCGGCGATGCGTGCCCGGCTGCTCCTGTGGCAGGCGAAAGCCGCCACGCGACTCGGTGAGCCCGACAGCGCCCGGGAAAAGCTCATGCAGGCCGCTGCTGAGAATCCAGAGGGCTTTTGGGGCCTGCGGGCACGGGACCTCCTTGAGGGAAGGGCCTTCTCGGGGCAGGCGCCGGCGGGCGCTTTTGAGCCGGCCCTCTACCAACCTCGGGGGAGCAGGACGGAGGCAGAAGCCTGGCTTGCCGGCTGGGCCGGGGCACCGCCGGATGGCAGGCAACCATCCGATCTGCCGCCTGCTGTGACAGACCAGCGGAGGTTCCGCGAGGCGGTTGAACTGGGCGCGCTGGGCGACACGGCGGCAGCGACGACGGCCATGCGACAGGTCCTCACAGCCTGCACCGATGATCCCTACGCTCAGTACGCCCTGGCACTCTTCTGCCGGGATCGAGGTGTGTACCTGCCGGCGACCGTGGCCGCGCGCCGGCTTCTGGCTTTGTCACCAGGGGAGGCGCGGGAATCGGCGCCGCGTCTCATACAAGAGCTGGCCTACCCCACCTACTACGCGGACCTGGTGCTGGCCGAGGCCCGGGCGACCAACACCGATCCCCTGCTCTTCTTTGCCCTGATCTACCAGGAGAGCACCTTCAACCGCGACGCGACCTCCTATGCCGATGCCCGCGGCCTCACTCAGGTCATCCCCTCGACGGGCGCGTACATCGCCGAGAAGCTCGGCGATAGCGCATACGCTCCCGAGAGGCTCTGGTGGCCGGCCGTGAGCGTGCGGTACGGCATGTGGTACCTCTCTCAGGGCCTGCGCATGTTCAGGGACAATGCCCTCGTAGCCCTGGTGGCCTACAATGCCGGCCCGCGCAACGCGGCCAACTGGGCCGAGCTCTCCTTTGGGGATGATGACCTCTTCTACGAGCGGGTGACCAACTCCCAGCCGCGCGCCTACATGCGCAAGATCTACGAGCACCGGTGGCAGTATGAGAGGCTCTACCGGCCATGAGCAGCCTCAGGCAGCGGTCACCCGGAGGCGGCCACAAGCGCGCTGCGCGGCTGCCTCACGGCCGCCGGATCAGCGCCGCTCCCTGTACCCGGCAATATGCCCAAAGTAGGCCGCAAAGAACGCGCTGATCACACTCACGCCGAGCGCCCAACCAAAGTCTCCCGAGGGCGCAATCAGGTTCAGTATCCAGACTACAACCAGCACGATCACGGCCGCAACGACGCCAGTTATCAGGGCACTGCTGCGGAACCACGTCATGTGAGCTCACCTCCTGATGCTTGCCCTTCGTTCGCCCGGGCAGACTGCCTGCAGAAGAGCATGCTCTGTGCCACGAAGGAAGAGGCCACGGGCCTGTGCGGCAGGTAGGGGGTGAAGAGAGCGCGGTAGTCCACCCTGGGTGCCTCACCCCATTGCCACGCTGTGCCTGCCGTGCTATACTGGTGATGGGAGCGTATACCTGTGACAGACGAGACCGTTGCCTCCGAAGCACGGCGTTACGCGGCCGAGGTGATCCTTCAGGACGAGGCGCTCACCGCTGACCTCGAGGATGCGGAGGCGGATGCGCTTCTGCGCTGGGCGGTTGCCATCGCCGAGGATGTGGTGATGAGCCGCCTCAGGCACGGCCTGCCTCTTGACAGGGACTCTGTCGCCGAGGCGCTTCGGCCCCTGCGGCAGATCCTGCGCGCGGTCAACGATCTGGCAGCCCACCACACCGACATGCCCGGGGCACAGCTCGTGGCCCGGCTGCTCGCCCTGCTCGATGCAGTGTGGCGGCTCGCATGCCTCCCCTCCTGCGAGTCGCAGGCCGCCACGCGGGCAGGCGA
>JAIMBM010000032.1 GCA_023511475.1 Anaerolineae bacterium | reverse complement strand
GCCCAGGACACCCTTAATCGTCTTCCCCCTCCCCGAGGCGGACGCCGCGCCGGCCGCCGGGGGGGGGGGCTGCGGGGGGGGGGGCCCCGGCAGCGGCACAGATGAACCAGCCCCCAAAGTGAACTACACCCTGCTGCCACTGTGCAGTTGACAGCCACACTGCATCACGCTAGAATACTGCCAATTGTTGGGACTTTTTGGAAGGGAGCCCGGCAATGAAGCTGACTCCTCGCCAGAGGCAGTTCTACAGGGTTCTCGTGGCGCTCTCTCGCGCCACCGGGGGTAGCGTGCACTACTCGGCCGTCGCAGAGGCCCTGGGAGTGAGCCCATTCTCCGCCTACGACATGCTCAAAGTGCTTGAGGCCAAGGGCGTCGCTAGCTCGGAGTACGTCCTTGACCCGCAGACACCGGGGCCGGGTCGTTCGGCGATCATGTTCTACCCCCGGCCAGAAGCCGCGCCCGAGGAAGAGCTACCCGCCCCAACAGAGTCCGGAGGAGCGGCGCCCCCTGAGCGCGCGCGGGCTACCGACACCGTTGCTGCCGACGACCCCGAGTGGCCCCGCGTGAGGGAGCGGCTACTCCGGCGCCTGGCCGAGGTCCGCGAGGCAAACGGTACCGAGGTGCTGGGCGAGCTGCTGGACCGGCTGGGCGAGTACAAGTCGCCATTGAGCTACTGCTCCGGGATGGTCGCGGCTCTGCTGGTGAATCTGCAGGCCAGCGGCCGTGACCTGATCAGCCGCCGTCACCTGCCTGTGCTCCTGCCCAACATGGAACTCGGGCTCGGAACCCTCGCGGGGCTGAGCATCGGTGCGAGCCTTGTGCGCCTTCGGGGCACACCGCACCTTGACACGCTGCTCCGGTCTGCACGCCGGTTTCAGGAGTGCCTGGCCTCGCTCAGCACGGAGAGTCGACGGCGGCTGGCCGAGTTTGTGCGCGAAGCGCTCGTTGCCCTGAACGCCGTACAGGTTTGAGCAGCCTGAGCCATCTCGGTGGCTGCAGCGTCTCGCCTTGTCATGGAAACAGAAAGGAGCCGACGCAATGATCCGTGTCCTCGTCGACAGCGCCTCGAGCATAACCCCCGAGGTCGCCCAGCAACTGGGCCTCCATGTTATCCCGATGAAAGTCACCTTCGGCGAGGAGACTTTTCTGGACGGCATCACCCTGGATGCCGAGGGCTTTTACCAGCGCCTGATGGCCAGACGTCACCTCCCCATCACATCCCAACCTTCCGCCGGAGAGTTCCTTGACGTCTTCCAGCGACTGACGGCCGATGGCAGCGAACTCCTCTGCGTTTTGATCTCCCACCAACTGAGTGGTACACTCTCCTCCGCCGAGGCCGCGCGCGACATGCTGCCCGAGCGCTCCATCCACATCTTCAACTCGCTCTCCGTCTCCATCGGTCAGGCGCTGATGGCGCTGGCTGCCGTCGAAATGGCCTCTGAGGATCAGCCAATCGAAGCCATCCTGGCTCAGCTTGAGCGCATGCGCGCCCAGATGCGAGTCTTCTTTGTCGTCGATACGCTCGAGTTCCTGCAGCGGGGCGGGCGCATCGGGGGCGCGGCCGCGCTCTTGGGCACGATGCTAAGCATCAAGCCCCTGCTACACATTGTGAACGGCCGCATCGAGCCTCTGGAGAAGGTGCGAACGAAACAGAAAGCCCTGGAGCGGATGCTCGACCTCATGGAGGAGCAGGTAGGCCGCGACACGCCCGTGTGGTGCGGGGTGGCACATGCCAACACCCCGGATGAGGCCACACGGCTGGAGCAGGAGGTGCGCAGGCGCCTCAACTGTGCGCGGATGCTCACCGCCGATGCCGGTCCTACCATCGCCACGCACAGCGGGCCCGGCGTCCTCGGCATCGCGACCTGCCCCATGGCCTGAGCTCGACGCCGCAACCGGTGCAGCCGGGCCGGGTTCTAGTGGATAGGAACCCCGCCTGAAAGGAGCCCCTCAGAGATGGCCTGGGATGAGGGGACCTCAGAAGAGGATCTCATCGAGCAGGCGCGGGCGGATCCGGTCGCCTTTGGCGCTTTGTACGAGCGCTATGTGAACCGCATCTACAGCTATATCTACCATCGCGTCGGCAGCCACCACGACGCCGAGGATCTCACGGCACGGACGTTCTACCGTGCCCTCTCGCACATCAGGCACTATGTTGACCAGGGAGCGCCCTTCTCGGCCTGGCTGTACCGGATCGCCCATAACCTGGTGGCCAACTGGCATCGGGACCGGTCTCGCCGCCAGAGCATCTCGCTGGATGACGCGTTTCTGGTAGCGGGGAGCGCAGCCTCCCCACACGAGTATGCAGAGGCCAAAGAGCGCACGGAAAAGCTCCGGCGGGCAATCCGCAAGCTCAGCCCGGATCGGCAGCAGCTGCTGATCCTCAAGTTCACGGAGGGCCTGTCCAACGCTGAGATCGGGAGGATCATGGGGCGCAGCGAAGGAGCAATCAAATCGCTGTATCACCGGACGCTGCTCGCCCTTCAGGAGATGCTCCGCGAAGATGAATAGCCGCCAGGGTCGGCGGCATCCAGGCGCAGCGTCGCGCGAGCAGTTGCCGTAGACTGCATGCAGGAGTGTGAGAAGACGTGTCCAGAGGATTCTTCGGACGCCGCATCCCGCTATACCGGTCAGGGCCGACCGACACCCCAGCCGCGAGGCCAGCACCCGGCTCCGCCGAGGGCCCGGACCCCCTGGCCGGGCTGAACACACTGGCTACGGACCTGGCAAGCCTGCTGGCCCCGGTCAGTCCGCCGCCACCCTTCCGGGATAGCCTCGCCCGCGAGCTGGCGGCCGTGGCGCGGTACAAGAGCGTCCCGGAGGTCGTCGTACAGATGCCCTCCAGGCTTCGGCGGGGGCTGCTGATCGGAGCCGTTGTGAGCTCTGCTGTATCTGTCGCGGGTGTGATCGCGCTGCTCTGGCGCCATCGAGCCCATCATGAGACGGGCCGTGCCTCCTGAGGCGCCAGAGCCGGGCCTCATACCCTGTGGCAGGCCACCCAGTGATCGGCTGCAGTCTCGCGCCACTCCGGCTCGACCTCGGCGCAGATGTCCATCCGCAGCCCACATCGGGTCCGGAAGCGGCAGCCGCTCGGG
This sequence comes from Anaerolineae bacterium, assembly GCA_023511475.1. Lineage (GTDB taxonomy): Bacteria > Chloroflexota > Anaerolineae > SpSt-313 > SpSt-313 > SpSt-313. Next base: position 9,618 of record JAIMBM010000032.1, on the reverse strand, counting down.
GGATTGGCCGGGCTGGGCACGTCGCCCTCCAGAATGATCCGCTGGCGCTTCTCCTCGACAACAGGATCGGGGATCGGCACGGCTGAGAGCAATGCCTTTGTGTACGGATGTAGCGGGTTGCTATACAGCTCGTCCCGCGTGGTCAGCTCGACGATCTTGCCCAGATACATCACCGCGACCCGGTCCGAAATGTGCCTGACAACCGACAGATCATGGGCGATGAAGAGATAGGTCAGGCCAAACTTGTCCTGCAGCTCCTCCAGCAGGTTGATGATCTGGGCCTGGATCGACACATCCAGCGCGGAGATCGGCTCATCGCAGACGATAAAGTCCGGGTTCACCGCCAGGGCGCGGGCCACGCCGATGCGCTGTCGCTGCCCGCCGGAGAACTCGTGAGGATAGCGGTTCACAAAGTAGGGGTTCAGCCCAACGACCTCGAGCAGCTCCTGCACCCGCTGGCGTCGCTCCTCCGGCTTGCCGATGTTGTGGACCTCGAGCGGCTCTCCCACAATGTTGCCGACCGTCATGCGCGGGTTGAGTGACGCGTAGGGGTCCTGGAAGATCATCTGCATGCGGCGACGCATCCGTCGCAGGGCCTCACCACGGAGCCTGGTCAGGTCCGTCCCCTCGAAGAGGACCTGCCCGGCCGTAGGACGGTAGAGCTGCAGGATAGCCCGCCCCGTGGTGGACTTGCCGCATCCGGACTCGCCGACCAGCCCCAGAGTCTCCCCGCGGCGGATGAAAAAGTCCAACCCATCGACGGCGCGAATGTCGCCGACCCTCCGCTGCAGAATCAGTCCCTGGGTGATCGGAAACCACATCTTCAAACCGCGCACCTCGAGCAACACCCGGTCGCTCGATTGCGTCGAGGAGCTCTGTACCGCCATGGTCTCGTCCTGCGGCATCGTACTAGTCCCTCCCTGACGTCACATCAACCCAACACGCCACCTGATGCCGACGGGCAACGGTCTCCAGCTGAGGATTCTCCACAAGGCAGCGCTCAATCGCATAGGCACAGCGAGGCGCAAAGGGACACCCGGGTGGCATGTCGATCAGATCCGGAGGCAGCCCATCGATGGGCGTCAGCTTGGCTTTGCGCTCCGCGTCGAGGCGAGGGATCGAGCGCAGCAAGCCCAGAGTGTAGGGGTGCCGGGGATCGGCGTAGAGGTCCTTGACCTCAGCATGCTCGATGACATAGCCGGCGTACATCACGATCACGCGCTCCGCGAGGCCGGCAACCACGCCAAGGTCGTGGGTGATCCAGATGATGGCCATCCCCAACTCGCGCTTCAGGCGCTTTACGATATCGAGAATCTGTGCCTGAATGGTCACATCGAGCGCCGTAGTCGGCTCATCAGCGATGAGCAGTTGGGGGCTGCACGACAGCCCCATAGCGATCATCACGCGCTGCCGCATCCCACCGGAAAACTGGTGCGGGTAGTCGTCGATCCGGTCCGCAGCCCGCGGGATATTGACCATCTCAAGGAGCTCGATGGCCCGCTTGCGAGCCTGCGCCTTGTCCATGCCGAGGTGCAGTTGCAGCGCCTCGCTCACCTGCTGATTGATGGTCAGGACCGGGTTCAGCGAGGTCATGGGGTCCTGGAACACCATCGCGATCTTGTTCCCGCGCACCTGCCGCATCTCCGCCTCGTCAACGCGCAGGAGATCGCGCCCTCCGAACCACACTTCCCCGCCCACGATACGACCAGGCGGCTGCGGTATAAGCCGCATGACCGAGAGCACGCTGACGCTCTTGCCGCAGCCACTCTCGCCGACGATCCCCAGAGTCTCCCCTTCATCTACCGAAAAGTCGATGCCATTCACGGCGTTGACCACGCCATCCTGAGTGTAGAAGCGTGTTCTCAGCCCTTTCACCTGCAGCAACGTCCCCATGAACCCCTCCAGGATCGTACCCTTTGCCGGGCTCCTGTGCCCGGCGCCGATCAGCGCTCGATGTACACATCCTTCAGCCAGGGTCTGATGGAAGCGCTATAGACGGCACCCCTGACATATGGCTTGGTGAGCACATAGTCCCGACCATGCCACAGCGGAACCCACGCCGCATCCTGCACGATAAGCGTCTCCGCCTGCTGATACAGCTCCAGGCGCTTCTCCCGGTCCAACTCTACGCGCGCTTGCTCAAGCAGCTGATCCACCTCGGGGTTGGCATAGGCGCTGTGGTTATCGGGACTCTGGCTGTGGAAGAGGATGTCCAAAAAGTTCTGCGGGTCGGGATAGTCGGCGATCCAGCCCGTGATGTAAAAGCCATAGCGGCGCTCGTTGAGGTCCATCAGGAAGCGATTCCAGGCGGTCTGCTCGACCGTGACCTCGACGCCCAGGTTGGTGTTGAGCATGGCCACAATCGCCTGGACCGTGGGCGAGAGGCTGCCGCCCTCGCCGCTGGTATACAGCACAATCTCTGGCAGGTTGGATGCATCGCCATACCTGGACTGCCGCAAGAGCTCTCGCGCCTGCTCCGGGTCGAAGCCCAGACCCTTGAACTCGGGCCTGTACCCGGGTATGCCCGGCGGGAGGATGCCTTCGGCCGGATCGACCATCCCCCTGAGGACCACCTCTGCCAGGCGCTCACGGTCGATCGCCCGGGCAAAAGCGCGACGCACCAGCACGTCGTCAAAGGGAGGCACCTCGGGGTTCATCGCCAGGTACTGCACGTCCAGGCGCGGGATGATGCTCAGCTCCCGGTTGAGCGGGTTGGATGGGTCCAGAACGCGATCGATAGCGCCCAGCCCCACCTGCACGATATCCAGCTCGTTGTTCTCGTACATCGTGAGAGGATCGCCACCGGAGAGGACAAAGGTCACACGCGCCAGTTGCGGTGCACCGCGGTGGTAGCTTGCATTACGCTCCAGGACGATCTTTTCGTCGGTCCACTCCACCAGCCGGAAGGGCCCTGTACCGTTGGGGCGCTCCGTCCAGGACTCGCCCTCCGCCACATTCTCACGGTCAACGACAAAGGCCGCAGGATAGGTCAGCTTGGCGAGGAAGTAGGCCTTCGGCGCGTCTATGGTCAGCGCCACAGTGCGCTCGTCCAGGACGCGCACGCCGCTGATCGCGCTGGCCTCCCCCTGCATGACGGCCCTCGCGCCCTCGATGTCATTGAGGTACGACGCCGCGGCACTCGAGCGGAGCTCGGGCGAGCAGGCGCGCGTCAGGCTGAACTCGACATCGGCTGCGGTCACTGGCCTGCCGCTCTGGAACCGCGCATCGGCGCGCAGGTGGAAGGTGTATGTACGCCCGTCCTCGCTGACCTCCCAGGTATCCGCAAGGTCTGGGGCGACCTCCAGATTCTCGTCCAGCGTGACCAGGCCGCCAAAGATCTCCACCACATAGACGGCCGACTGCGCGTCTTGCACCAGAGCCGGGTCGAGCGTCACCGGCGGGCCTTCCGCGAGGCGCAACTCCCCGGCCGTAGCGGACGCCGCCCTCGCCGGCGTAGCCTCACCGCCGGTCAGCGACGATGCCCTCCCGGCAAACTCGCGCAGGGCCACCCAGGCCCCCGCGCAGCAGGCAGCGCCCAGACACAGCACAGCAACCAGGGCGACAACCACCACGATGACGACGGTATTGCGCTCTTTCATGGGAATCGCCCCCGATCCACCTGCCGGGCCGCGGGCAAGGGCGTCACGGGCATCGCCACGACCTTCTAGCTCGTACCCCTCATGCGCGGGTCGAGAGCGTCCCGCAGGCCGTCACCGAGAAAGTTGAAGGCGAACATCGTGATCGAGAGCGCCAGCGCGGGAAAGATTACCAGATGAGGGTAGGAGCGCAGCGCCTGCGCACCCTCCGAGATCAGGTTCCCCCAGCTGGGCGTCGGTGGGTCGACCCCAAGGCCGATGAAGCTGAGAAAGACCTCATAGTTGATGTAGCCCGGGATAGCCAGGGTCTCCGCCACCACGCATGGCCCGATGATGTTGGGGAAGATGTGTCGCAGGATGATGCGCATGTCGCTCGCGCCGATCATCCGGGACGCCTCGATGAACTCCTTCTCCTTCACGGAAAGTATCTGGCCCCGAGCAAGGCGCGCCATGCCCATCCAGGCGGTCAACCCGATGCCCATGAATATGAAGAGCATCCCGCCGCCACGCAGCCCAAGGATCGAGTCGACCGCTTTGTTGATCTGGTTAAAGGTATAGGCGGGAGTGCCTGGGACAGGGGTTCCCCCGAAAGACGTCTTGAAGAACGCCATCAGGAGGATGATCAGGAGCATCGTTGGGAACGCGTAGAGGATATCCACAATGCGCATCATGATGTCGTCGATGCGCCCACCATAGTAGCCCGAGATACAGCCGTACACCAGGCCGATAATCAGGGCCGTCAGCGCCCCCATAAAGCCCACGGGAAGCGACACGCGCGTGCCATAGATGATGCGGCTCAGAAGGTCGCGCCCCAGGAAATCGGAGCCCAGCAGGAACTTGTTGTTGATCTTGGCATACGCTGCCACATTGCCCGGCAGGACGGCCGCGAGCCAGCTCGGCACCGTGTGCTCGTCGGCCGCATCCCCAGCCGCATAGTGTGCCGGAGCGATGTATGGCGCCGTGATGGCCACCGCGATCAGGAGCGCCACCACCACCAACCCAAGCACAGCGGCACGGTTGCGCACAAGCCGGCGCCAGGCATCGCGCCACAGGCTCGCCTCCCTGCGCGGCCTCTCCTGCAGCCTGAGTGCCGCCCGTTCCTGCACTGTCATCAGACCCTCCCAGAGAACAAAGCAATTCCCTCACACCAGCAATGCGCTGCCCGGCCGATGGCTCCGTGAAGCCACGGCGCAGAGCGCCACAGAACGACCAGCCATCCCCTGGTCTCTCGCGGGCACGACCCGGCGGTATCCGCGCCCCGGCGGCCTGCCGGGCCCGCCGCCGTATCGGCCGTCCAGGAACAAACCTGCAGGCTACGCCAGGCCACACCCCTTACTTGTATCGGATGCGCGGGTCGAGGAAGGCATAGGTTATATCTACCGCCAGGTTGGCCAGTACCAGGAACACCGCATAGAGCAGGATTGTGCCCATGACCACCGGATAGTCGCGGTTGGTGATGCTGGTCACAAAGAACTTGCCCAGCCCGGGGATGGCAAAGATCCGCTCGACGACAAAGGTGCCCGTAGTCAGCGCCGCGAACATCGGCCCAAGCACCGTCGCTACCGGGATGAAGGCGTTCTTCAGTGCGTGGCGCACCATCACCACCCGCTCAGCCAGACCCTTCGCCCGCGCTGTGCGGATATAGTCCTCGCGGATCACCTGAAGCATGCTCGCCCGGGTGAGGCGCGCGATGATGGCCGACTCGCGCATGCCGAGGGCAACCACCGGCATGATCATCTTCTCAGGTGTGCCCCATCCCGCCACCGGCAACCACCCCAGAGTCAGCGCAAAGATGAGTATCAGCAACGGGGCAAGCACGATGTTGGGCACCGACACACCAAAGACGGCGATGCCCATCCCGAGATAGTCCCAGATGGTGTTCTGCTTCAGCGCAGCCAGGATGCCGAGGGGCAGCCCGATAAGGAGCGCCAGCAGGATGGCCAGCACACCCAGCTGCGCCGAGACGGGCAGGTGCGCGGCAAAGATGTCGTTGACTGTGCGGCTGCGCGACGAGTACGAGGGACCAAAGTCAAAATGGAGCACGATGCGGCCGACCCAGTCGAGATACTGCTGGGGGAGGGGCTTGTCCAACCCGTAGTAGTGCTCGAGGTTGGCGCGAACCTCTGGCGGCATCGGTTTCTCACGGTCGAAGGGGCCGCCCGGCACGGCCCGGAGCAGCGCAAAGGTCACCACCGAGATGAAAAAGAGCACAGGGATCAACCACAACAGCCGCCGGATGATATACTGAGTCATACCCACCCTCCTCTGGTCCGTCCCACCTCGGGCTTACGCCAGGGGCAGGGCCAGAAGGGCAACTCGCACCCTTTCATCACATGGCCCTCCCCTGACGGGGAGGGCCATGTGACCAGGAGCCATCGATCGATGCAGCTCCATGCAGGCTAGTGAGCGAGCACTTTCCACTTGTCGTAGTGCTCGTTACCCAGCGCTGCGTAGGTTCGCTGCACGTACGGCTTGTTGCAGACGACGCGGGTGTAGTAGTAGACTGGGATGATCGCGGCCTCGTCGACGCACAGGATCTTCTCCGCCTTGGCGTAGAGCTCCTTGCGCTTCTCCGGGTCGGATGTAGCGGCAGCCTCTTCACAGGCCTTGTCGAACTCGGGGTTGCTCCACTTGATCCGGTTCGAGCCCTTGGTCGAGTGGAAGTTCTCGAGCACCCAGTTGTTCTCATCCGGATAGTCCGCGCACCAGCCCATGCGCCAGACCGCCGGCGGATCGGTCTCTACCGTCTCCAGGTAGACCTTCCACTCCTGGTTGGCGAGGACGACGTTGATGCCGAGCACTTCCTTCCAACCCTGCTGGATGAACTCGGCGATCCTCTGGTGCCCCTGGGAGGTGTTGAACAGGTAGGTCATCTCCGGGAAGCCCTCGCCGTTCGGATACCCGGCGTCGGCCAGGAGCTGCTTGGCCTTCTCAGGATCGTAGCTGATCCCGACAAAGTTGGGATCCTCGGCGGGCGTACCAAAGATGCCCGGGCACGCGAAGGTCTTGGCCGGCTTCTGACCGCCCTTGAGGACCGTGTCGACCAGCTTCTGCCGGTCAACCGCGTAGGACAGCGCCTGCCGGACCAGCTTGTTGTCGACCGGAGGCTCGGTGGTGTCAAAGCCGAGGTAGTAGGTGCACAGGTACGGCCCCTCGTAGTACTCCTTTGAGAGGACGGGGTCGGCCTTGACGCGGTCGATCTCGGTCGTCGGCACACCACAGACGTCCAGCTCGCCATTCTCGTACATGGCAAAGGCGGTCGACGCCTCCACGACCATCACATAGTTGATCCGCTGGAGGCTCACGTTCTTGGCGTTGTACCAGTGCGGGTTCTTCACGAGGACGAGCCGGTTCTCATGCTCCCAGGTGTCGAGGGCAAAGGGGCCATTGGACCAGATGTTGCCAGGCTCGGTCCACTTCTCGCCGAACTGCTCGATGGGCTCCTTCGGCATCGGTCGCGCCACCCACATGCCGGCTATACCGCCAAAGTAGCCCGCAGGCTGCTCGAGGGTGAACTGGACGGTCCAGTCGTCCAGGGCCTTCACGCCGACCTCGGCCGGATCGGTGATCTCGCCGGTGTTGAATGCCTCAGCGTTCTTGATGATGTACAGGACGTAGGCATAGTCCGAGGCCGTCTCCGGGTTGAGGGTGCGCTTGACGCCATACTCCACGTCATGAGCCGTCACCGGCCGCTTCTTGGTGAACTTTTTCGTGGCCGGGTCATAGTGCACCCAGACGGCATCCTTGCGCATGGTGAAGGTCCAGACCAGGCCGTCGTCGGACACCTTCCACTCGGTGGCCAGCTCGGGGATGACCTCCATCGTCTCATCGTCAAAGTCGGTGAGGCCCAGGAATAGCGACTCATCGACCTCGACGGAGGTCGTATCGGTGGCCAGGGCCGGGTCCAGCGTCGGCGGCTCGGTGCCCAGGTTCAGGTTGATCTCGTGGGCGAGCTTGGGACCCTTGGGCCCGCAGGCGCTGACCACCATGGCGACGGTCAAAAGAACCGCCACCACCAGGAACAGCCTTTTGTCGCGGAGCATCTTGTCCTCCTTGTGGGGTCACATGAAGAAAGCCGCTAGCGGAAAGGATCTTACTGGCTCGCCTTTGCGCCTCACCTCCTCCCGGACATAGCGCATGCACTGTCGCCGGATTGGGGGTTGATGAGGAAGGTGTGGCCAGTGCACGGGCGTGTCGCCTGGCCGCACTGCCTTGTATTATACAGGACGTTCAGCGTATGCGTCAAGTTGACCGTGTGTCCCCAGCAGGGCTTTTACAAAGTCGGATTAGGCGGCGGACTAAGGTTTCAATTGGATTAGAGAGACCCTCCTGCGTAAGTTACCTTATCCGAGGGGATAACTTCGCATAGGAGGGTCTCGCCATGGAGTGTACCACAGTCCGCGATAGGCTGCCAGTGCCACGCAAAGGCGACTCGGTACTATCTTCTGTTGGCCCGATTAGGGTTTGTGTTGGTGTTCGGCGTGGGCCGTGTTCTGGCCCCCTGCGCCCTTGGCGGCGTTCGGAGACGCGTGCCAAGGATCGCAGGGCGTTAGACTGCTAAGGCGTCCAGATAGCTGATTTCTCCCGGGGGTACTCCGGCCACCTCCAGGGGGCTCTGGCCAGGCCGGCGGTAGCGACGCTTTCGTTCACACCTCGACTGAGCGGGCGTAAAGTTGTGATAGATCGCCCAGACCAGTGCCGCCCGCTCCAGCCGTACACCGGTCCCGTGGTTGCGACCCCGGCTCAGACGCAACCGGAAGTCCCGCCATAACCACTCCGGTGCGACCCGCGCCAGACCCCGGTTGTAGGCGTTCAGGTGTATCAATGCTGCATCCAAACACTCCTCCAACTGGCGCGCCAGCCCAGCCCCGAGTTGGTGCGCCTTCAACCGGACCAGAGCCGCCTCGGCTTCTTCCTGACTCCTCGCGTCCAGCACCCCATGGATCAACGCTACCAACTCGCGGCGCACACGCTCGCGCGCCGCCTTCGCCGCCGCCCCGAACAACCCCACCCCCACCTTACTGACCTGCCTCGCCAGCTCCCCACCGAGCTTACGCCACAGATGCCACACGCACCGTTGCTGGTTCGCCCACTTCGCCATCTCATGGAGGCAACCGATCAGCCCATTGGCCCCATCGCTCACCACGCCACGCAAGCGGTCCAGGTCGAACCCGGCTCCTACTGCTCGCTCCAGCATCTCCCGCCAAGACTGTTCGCTCTCCTCGCCAGCAACCACCACCGGCGGCCACAAGAGCCCGGTCGCGTTGTCTACCAGCGCCAGGACCACCGCCTTCGTCCCACCCCGCAACCGCGACCACAGGCCGTCCGTGCCCATGCATCCGGAACTGCCGATCCCCTCCAGTTGCCCGGGCAGAGTCAGCTCCGCCTCTCGCCCCGCACGATCCAACCAGCGATGCACCGTGCTTGCTGCCAGGCGACACTCCTCCCCCAGCGGCCGCAGCGCCGAGATGCACCACAGGAGGTAGCGCTCTTGCCGCCCAATGAAGGAACGCACGAAGTCGGCGGCGCGCCGCAGCGAGGTGCCTCCGTGCTGCCAGAAGTCGATGGCGCAGCGGTGGACCTCGCGAGCATACCAACTACGCCTGACCAGCCAGGGGCTCTGCTCCGAGTAGGTGCGGTGGCATGCACAGCAGCGGTGCCTTGGGACGCATACGGTTTGCCTCCCCTCGAGGGTCCAAGGCCGGCGTTCGTAGCTGCCCCACCTGCACGTATGGGTCCCTCCACAGTAGGGACACCGCTGCCAATCCCAGATGGACCTCCGGGCCTGTTCGCGGAGCGACTGGACAAAGTGGCGAGCTCGGTGTACGATGTTCATGGGCCGTGCTACCTCCTGGGTTGACACTAACTTCAGAAGGATAGCACGGCCTACTCCACCTCAGCGCCAGTCCCCCGCACACTAAGAATCTTCTAAGAATCTCACCGCCCCAAACTCGCCAACAGAAGATGGAACCGAATCCCCCTCTCGCCTCGCTTGCCCGCCCCTGCCCGCTATGGTATAATG
>JAIMBM010000319.1 GCA_023511475.1 Anaerolineae bacterium | reverse complement strand
TTATTAGGGTTCCCCGCCCCCGTCGCGGCGGGGGCGGGGTTAGGGGTGGGGGTCCCTCGCTGGGCAATGCCCCCGCCCTATGACCGAAGAAGGCTGGGCGCCCTGGAAACGGCGCCCTGGAGACCCCTGAGTGGGGCGAAGACCGCCTTGCCTGCCCTGTTCCAGGCCCTCCTCTGGGGCGAAGAGACACCTGTCCGCCCCTGAAGCGCTGCCGCGTGGCGGTGAACGAGCTGCTGCGTGGGGCATCCGGCTGCGCTTCAGGCGGACAGGGTCTCTGCGACTCGCGGGCTGAGGGATGCGGCGAGCCTCAGATAGCCCTCGGTCATGGCCGCTGCCGTAAAGTGCCGCTCGACGCGCTCGCGGCACGCATGGGGGTTGATGGCCTCCACTCGCTGTACCGCCGCAGTCATGTCCTCGACATCGTCGACGACGTAGCCGGTCACGCCATCGACGATAATCTCGGGCACGGAGCCGCGGCGAAAGCCGACGACCGGCGTGCCGGAGGCCATGCTCTCTATCATGACCAGGCCAAACGGCTCCTCCCAGCGTACCGGGCACAGGGTACACCGCGCCCCCTCAAACAGGCGGTACTTGGCCTCACCCTCGGCGCCGCCGATCCACTCGATGCTCCCGCGCAGGCGCGGCCTGACCCGCGCGGCAAAGAACTCTTCCTGGTCCTCGGGCGGCGGGGGCGCGGCGAGGAGGAGACGGGCGCCGAGGCGCTCTGCGACCTCGATGGCGAGGTCAGGGCCCTTGTTGACGTGAAAGCGTCCGATCCACAGGAGATAATCCCCTTTCTCCGGTACCACGCGATAGGGAGTGGGATCGATCCCGTTGTAGACCACGCCCAACACGTTCAGGCCGGCCTCGCGACAGAGCGCTGCCTGACGGCGGCTCACCGCCACATAGCCGAGATGGGGAAAGTCAGCCAGAACCTGCGGGCGGTAGTGCAACGTCGTGAGCGCTGGTGCCTCGCGATACAGCTCGAGGATCGGCACTGCCTGCACGCAGTGGTTCAGGACCAGATCGTAGTGGCCGTGGCGGAGGGCGTGGGCGAGGTGGATGATCTCGCGGTAGCCCTGGTGGCCGTAGGGACCTCGAGGCAGCGCGGATGCGAACCAGCGCAGGTTGGCAGAGGTGTGCGAGTCGTCGGTGGCAAACAGCGTGACCTCATGGCCACGGCGCACCAGCTCCTCGGCGAGCCCGCCGGCAACCGCCTCGCACCCGCCATAACCCTCGGGCGGAGTCTTGATGTGGGGCGTGGAGACCACAGCAACGTGAAGCGCCTCGGACCCACGGCTCAAGCGAGATGCTCCCTCCCAGTCCTCATGCAGTGCCTGAGGGCGCACCGACGGCAAGAATGGTGCCAGAGTATTCCTTTGGCGGGTCGGGGGAGCGACCGACGCCACGAAGTGCTGCCGGCCCGAGACGGCGTGGGATCGCGGGCATACACTCGACATAAAGAAGAGCACTCCAGCCGAGCGCACAAGCCGGGGTGCGGGTCCGGCGTCTGCCGTTGAGCTGCAGATGCAGCCACGATCGGCGCCCGCGCTGCAGCACACCGGTGATCGCGGCGGCCAGCGAACAGCCTAATGTGACCCACATATCCATTGCGGGTTGCCGGCCGCGCGGGCCAGGCGCAACGACGCCGGCGATTGAAATCGCGTTGCGCGCGCTTTGCGCGCTGGAGGCGCCTCCCGCGCGAACCCTCCGCCTTCGCGGACGAGGCCCGTTCCCCGTCGACGCAGGTTATACTGAGTTGTCAATGCTTGCGAAGGCATCTGTCGTCTTCGGCACAGGCCATTCGACGGGCATGGCGTCGGCCTCAACTTGCGTCAGGCTGGATCGTTCCAGCCGGGACATGGCGTCACGATAGTCACGTTCCACGGTGGCGTCGTACACCCGGGCGTAAATCTGCGTGGTGCTTAGGTAGTCGTGGCCCAGCAGCTTCTGCAATGTCGTGATGGGCGCGCCAACATTGATCAGGCGCGTCGCCAGAGTATGTCGCAGGCGGCAGGGAGTGACACCGTGGATGCCAGCGGCCGCGGCCAAAGCCCGCAGCTGGTGTCGCAGCCAGGCCCCATCCAGGGGTCGGCCGCGTGCGTTAACAAACAACAGTGCCTGTTCCGGATGCGGGCACGCCCTCAGATAGCGCTGGAGCGCTTGTACCGCTGTGGGCGTCAAGTAGACCACTCGCTCGCGGCTCGCCTTCCCTTGCACGTGCAGCCGTCTCCCGCGCAGGTCCACGTCGTGTCGCCGTAGATCAAGCAGCTCGCAGAGGCGTAGTCCGGTGTGGGCCAGCACGAAGAACCAGGCGGCATCACGCGCTGCCTCGGGCGTGTCTTGCTCGAGCAAACGGCGCCCCTGCGCCTCCAGACGCTGGTACTCGGCGTCACTGAGGGCACGAGGCAGGGGATCGGGCAACCGCGGGCGTTCGACTCTGAAAAGCGCTGGCGAAACGGGCTCGCCGCGCTCCGCCAGTTCATGCAGCAGGCCGAAGACACGCCCCAGGGCATCCTTGATCGTGCAGGGGTTATGGCCGCAAGCAATCCGCTCGTCCATGTAGGCGCGGAGATCGGCCGCGGTGAGCTCGGCCGGAGACTCAAAGGCTCGTCGGCTGAGGACCCATCGCCAGAAGCGCGCAAAGTCGCCGAGGACGTGCAAGGCCCGCTCGCGCCGTTGACTCGGCCGCCAGCCGAGCCAGTGCCTGCGCACGTACTGCAAGCAGGCCTGGCGGATCGGTTCGGGCAAATCAGTGGCCCAGCCCTCGGTGTCCGGCGGCGGCGGGTATTCCGGCTCGGCACCAACGAGCCCCTGATCGGGAGACAATGGCTCGTCCGGCTGGGCAGGGGAGTTGCTATCGCCCTGCGTTGCCGCTTGTCCGACTTCGGCACGCTGCATGGCTTGCAGAAAGCTGTCGCGCAAGGCCAGGTCGGCACCCTCGAGGTAGACCTGGGTGGTGCTGATCTGGGCGTGTCCCATGAGCCGCGCCAGGCTCTCTACTGGCATACCAACTTCGATCAGTTGGCGGGCAAAGGTGTGGCGCAGACGGTGAGGGGTCAGAGTCACATGGATCTTGCGCCCGTACGACTTGAGCAACCACTGAACCCCGGCCACGGTGAGGGGCTGCTGACGCCCGTTGAGAAAGAGAGCCGTCGTGTCGCTGCTTGGGCGAACGGCCAACCAGGTGGTCAGCATGGCGGTGGCTTCGGGGCTGAGCCAGACGATGCGCTCCTTCTGTCCTTTGCCGAGCACGCGTAGGCGCGCAGGAACGCCAGGCGCAACCCCAAGCCAGATGTCTTCGAGGGTCAAGCCCACGACCTCGCTGACTCGTAGGCCAGCGCGAAGCATCAGAGCTACCAGGGCGCGGTCGCGCTCACCATCCAGGACTGCTAACAAGGCAGCGACCTCCGTGTCCGACAAGCTGCGGGGCACACGGCGCCCGAGCTTTCCAGCGTGGCGCCTGAGGCGCACAGGGCTGGAGCGATCGCCTTGACCGGTCTCTTCGGCGAGGAAGTCGAAGTAGACCTTGAGGGCGGTCACCCGCCGCTTGATGGTGGCGGGCTTGAGATGGGCTTGGCGCATTTGATCCACAAAGGCGTCCATGTCGTCAACGCTCACAGCGTGCCACGGCTTAGGACAGGCCTGCTGGAACTGGCGCACATCGCTGACATAGTCCACGGGCGTGCGACGATCCGGATAGCGCCGCCGGAGGTAGGCATCGAAGCGCTCAAGTGCCTGACCGTTATCCATCGTTGACCCTCCCTGAAGTAGCGGTCATTATACCGCTGGGGTCAACTCAGTATAACGCAGGTCGACGGTTGGCCTTTGGGCTGCCCGCAGGCAGCCCAAAGGCCCTCAAGCCCCGAATTCATCCAGTGGATTGCTTGCGTCCCTTGCGCCGCATTCCGCAGAACATCCATAGGTCACATTAGGCCGGGGCAAGCCCTCATCTGCCTATGGGCCCTCGGGAGTCCGGCAGGCCTCCGTTCTCCCTCTGCTTACCCGCGGGAGGCCGCAGCCGCTGCACAAGAAGGACTCCTGCAGTCACCGGCAACCAGGTCTTGAGGCCGCCGAAGGCCAGCACCGCGATGACTGCGGTTGCGGCCGGGACGCCCAGCGAGTCATACACGACGATCATGATCCCCTGCGTTGCCGCAACATCCAGGGGGATGAAGAGCAGGATGGCAAAGACGTAACCCAGCCCGTATCCCGCACAGAGTGTGCCCAGGCCTACGGGATGCTGAAAGGCGGCAAACATGGCCTCCAGCGCGGCCAGGTTTGTGACTTGCTGGGCCAGCGCGATCGCCAGCATCCTCCCGACCTCTGTCGGATGGTCCACGATGGCAGTAGCGGCGACCCGGAGGGCAGCGGCGTTGCTCTCGGCCGAGCCAGCCGGGAAGAGCCCGGGACGCGCCAGCCTGGCTGCCAGGCGGTTGGCCTTGTCCTGTACCCAGCTCAAGAACCGTCGTACCGTATCGGCCCGCCACCGCGCGGCCCCGAGGAGCAGCGCCAGAGCCGCCAGGTAGAGCAGGAAGATGGCTGCCCCAAGAACCTCGTAGGGCTCGAGGACGTGCCGCAGCAGGAGGTAGCTCAGGCCCACGAGCAGAATGGGCAGCACCGCCAGGTTCTCGGCCACCGTCTCGAGGACGACTCCTTCGGCGGCCCGAGCGCCGGACTGGCCACACTGGACGGCGTACCCCACCAGGATGGCTGCGCCGGTAAGGCCGGCCGTCGGCGTCACGGTGTTGAGA